>JBFZER010000273.1:0-3498 GCA_041306765.1 Spirochaetota bacterium
CAGCGTGTTCTTTGGCATGATACCTGCTCTGCACTAGAAGTGCACTGCTGTGCAACAAAAGGAGACACAGGATGAGAAAAGCGTTGATGGTCCTGCTCGCGTGCGTTCTCATGTTCGGTGCGTTCGGGGTAGGGAACCTGGCGGCCCAGACCAAGCCCACCTTGGCCGTGCTCTTCCCGGGGAGCGTGGAGTTTTTCATGGTCCAGCGGAAAGGCATGGACGCGGCCGCCGCGAAGCTCGGGGTGAACCTGATCTACGCCGATGCCGAGTGGGATGCCGGGAAACAGCTGAGCCAGGTCGAGAATTTCGTGGCCCGGAAGGTGGACGCCATCCTGCTTTGCGCCGCGGACAACGAAGCCCTGATTCCGGCGGTGGCCATCTGTCAGAAGGCCAAAATCCCCCTCATCACCTTCACCAACGCCCTGGGGCCGAATCCCGACGGGAAGTATCCGGGCGTGGTGACCTTCGTGGGAGTCAACGAGGTCGAACTCGGAAGGCTGATGGGAAAGATGGCGGAACAACTCCTGGGCAAGCAGGAGAAGGCCAATATCGTCCTGATCGAGGGCAACCCCGGCACGGCCCCCCAGCGCATGCGGTCCCAGGGCTTCAAGGAAGTCGTGGCCAAGCATACCGGGTGGAAGATCGTCTACAGCCAGGCGATTCCCGGGTGGACCAAGGAAGGAGCCCTGGCGGCCATGGAAGCATTCCTCCAGACCGGCCAGAAGGTCGACCTGGTGAGCTGCCAGTGGTACGCGGCCGCATCCGCCGCCGCCGAGGCCATCCTCGAGAAGAAACTTCCCCAGAAGGTGTACGTCACGGGGCTGGAGTTCGCAAAGGAACTGATCCCCTACATCAAGGACGGGAAGGTCAACCTGACCACCAACTACTCCATATCCGACGTCGGGTACAAGGCCGTCGAGGCGGCGTTCAAGCACTTGAAGGGGCAGACCCTGCCGGCCATGATAGCCGTGGACCTGGTGATCGTCGGCAAGGACAATCTCGCCTCCATAGTGCCCGAGATGTAGCGTCCTGAGCCGGGGCGGCCATCCTCTTCCGGAAGCCTTCCGGAGGAGGATCGTCCCGGATTCGACATGCTCTGTGCTTCCCGGAAGCGGAGACCGTTCCGGGATTTTTTTAACGGGAGTCCTATGCGCATCGGTGCCCTGCAATTGTACCTTGGTCCGCACGAGAAGGAGTGGTGCACGCCGACCGAGCTCGGGGATACTCTCCGGCGGGTGTTCTCCCGATTCACGGTTCCCACGCTCCTTCTCTGGAACGGACTGGGTCCGGCATGGTTGGAATCCGCCCACGGCGCCTGCTCGTTCTCCGGTGTCGAACTGCATGCGTGGTACCCGGTGCTCGCCGACCGGCTGGACGGAGAAAGCGGCGACGCCGCCCTGGTCGAAAGCCCCTGGGGGCATCGGGGCCGGGGGGTGCACGGCCTCTGGGATGGCATGGACGGGGGAGAGGAGCGGTTTCGGTTTCGGGATCCCCGGGACGCGCTGTCGGACGATCGGTTCGCATCGAGCCTGGAATCCCTTCTGGACTGCGGGGCCTACAGCGGGGTGTTCCTGGATCGCATCAGGTTCCCGTCGCCGGCCAACGGCATCGAGATGCTTTTCTCCAGCGGCAGGGGAGGGAATCCCCGCAGGGCGGCGGACCTGCTCAAGCGCCTGTCCGAGCTCCGGGGGCGGGCGGACGAAGTGTCCTCCTGGGAGGAATTCTACCGTCTCCTGGGACTGGAGGAGCTGTACTTCGAGCGATCGCGCCGGATCGACCGGGTCGTGGACGCCCTGGCCGACCCGATCCGTTCCCGGGGCCTGCGGCTGGGAGCGGACCTGTTTTCGCCTTCCATTGCGCCCCTGGTCGGACAAGACTACGGCAGGTTCGCATCCCGGTGCGATTGGATCAAGCCGATGACCTACTTCCTCGCCTGCGGCCCCGCGGGACTCCCCCTGGAAATCGGGTCCTTCCTGAAGGGTCTCTGCGGCCTCGGAGGATGGGAGCGCGACGCGGCTGTCCGCCTGGTGCGGCGGATCACCGGATTGAAGGTTGAAGAGGAACTGTCGGACAAGCTCCCGGGAACCGCGATCGTCTCCGGCCTGCGCCGAGAGGTCGAAAAAGCTCTCCGGGCCGGGATGTCCGCGGGCTGCCGTGTTTGTCCCGGAATAGAGGCCGTCCATCATCCCCGCTTCAAGCCCGCCGTGGAAGCGTCCCTCCTGGCGGCATCTCTGGCAGAGATCCGGGGATTGACGGATGAGGTCGTGCCCTCCTGGAACGTCCTGTACATCCCGGAGGAAAACCTGCAAACCATCGCGGAATTCGACGCCCCGGGAGCCGGTCATGGAAACCGCTGAGCCGATCCTGATCCTCAAGGGAGTGGAGAAGGAATTCCCCGGCGTGAAGGCCCTCGATTCCGTCGATCTCGAGGTCCGCCGCGGCGAGGTGCACGCGCTGGTAGGCGAAAACGGGGCAGGCAAGTCGACGCTGATCAAAGTGATCGCCGGCGTGTACCGCCGGGACGGCGGGACGATGAGGTTCGATGGTCGGAACAGCGACTACCACGCCCCGTCCGAGGCCGGCAAAGCCGGGATTTCCGTGATCCATCAGGAGACTAGCCTCATTGGGCAGTTGACCGCCCTGCAGAACGTGTTCCTGGGCATGGAGGATTTCGGGCCCGTCCCCGGGATATTCGACAATCCGGCCATGATGCGGACCTACCGATCCCTGGCCGAACGTCTCGGGGTATCCGTGGATCCGTCGGCGAAGGTACGGGACCTGGGAGTGGCGGAGAAGAAGCTGGTGGAAATCATGAAAGCCCTGGCCAGGTCCGCATCCCTCATAATAATGGACGAGCCGACCGACTCTCTCACCGAAAAAGAGATGGAGAAGCTGTTCGCGATCATCGGAGATCTGAAGTCCAAGGGAATCACGCTGGTGTATATAACCCATTACCTCGAGGAGGTGTTCTGGATATCCGACCGGATCACGATCCTGAAGGACGGGAGGAAAATCGCAACCCTGGAAACCGCCGACGCGGATCGAGGTCGAATCGTGTCGCTGATGGTGGGGAAGGAATACAGCCGGAGCGCCCTCGCGAGGTCGGCTGCCCGAGGCCGGGAAGTTTTGAGGGTGGAAGGATTGACTTCGGAGGGTGCTTTCAAGAACGTCTCACTCTCGGCGTATGCCGGTGAGATACTGGGGATCACCGGTGTGATCGGATCGGGGAAGACCGAACTGGCCCGGGCGGTGTTCGGGGCGGATCGGATCGATTCCGGGAAGGTGTACCTGGACGGCCGGGCGGTTCGGATCGCCTCGCCCGCGGACGCCCTGGCCCACGGCATGGGCATGCTCCCGGAGGACCGCAAGACCTTGGGCCTGATCCTGGATCAGTCCGTGAAGGTGAACGTATCCCTGTCCTCCCTGGGTCAATTCTCGAAGGGCGGTCTAATCGATACCCGGAAAGAAGAGTCCGCCGTCGCGGTCATGACGGACCGG
>JBFZER010000274.1:0-10377 GCA_041306765.1 Spirochaetota bacterium
CTGTCAGCCCTGGACGCGGCCCTGGCGGAGCTCGGGATGAAGCGGGGCGACCTGGCGGGCCTGGGGGTCGCGGTCCCCTCCCCGATCAACCGGAAGAAGGGTATCGTCCTTTCCACCCCGAACATGGGGATGAAAGATTTTCCCCTCCGCGACCGCCTGGCCGAGCTTTCAGGGGTGCCCGTGGCCCTGGAGAACGACGTGCAGGCCGGAACCCTGGGAGAGCTCCTGAGCGGGGCTCTCCGGGGACGCAAGAACGCGGCCGCCTTCTTCGTGGGCACCGGGATCGGCGGCGGCATCGTCCTGGACGGCAAGCTCTACCGGGGTTCCACGGGGTCCGCCGGGGAGCTGGGGCACATGATCCTCCAGGACGGGGGCGCCCTGTGCGGCTGCGGGCGCCGGGGCTGTCTGGAAGCCCTGGCCTCCCGCACGGCCATGGCCCGGGACGCGGTGGCCGCCGCGGCTTCCGGCAAGGCGCCGGTCCTGCTGGACAGGGCGGGCACGGACTTCCGGAAATACCGCAGCTCGGAGTTCGCCCGGAGCGTGGAATCCGGCGAGAAGGCCATCGAGCGCATCGTGGAGCGCTCCGCCTACTGGCTGGGCGTCGGGGCGGCCAACGTCACCGCGGTGCTCAACCCCGAGGCGGTCCTCCTGGGGGGCGGCATGGTGGCCCGTTTCCCGGATCTATACAAAGATATCGCCTTCAAGTCCATGAAGGACCACCTGATGCCCGCGCTCTGGGGTACGGTGGAGCTGCTGATCACCAAGCTGGGGGACCTGGCGGTGCCGACGGGAGCGGCCTGGGCAGCCCGGGATGCTTTGGCAGCCCGGAAGGCCGATGCCGCCCGCGAACTCCGGAGCGGCGGGGAGGCGGCGGAATGAGCGGGCAGAAGACGGTCGCGGTGGTGGAGGTGGGCTCCACCGGGATTCGGTTGATCGTGGCGGCGGTGGAACCCTCCGGGGAGTACCGGGTCCTGGACCACGCGGGCAAGCCGGTCCAGCTGGGAAGGGACGTCTTCGTCTCGGGCTCCGTGAGCCGCGCCTCCATGATGGAGGTGATCGCCGTGCTCCGGGGCTTCCGGGAACTGCTTCGCACCTACGGGATCGAGTCCAAGGACGCCCGGGTCATAGCCACCAGCGCCCTCCGGGAGGCGGACAACCGGGACACCTTCACCGACCGGATCGCCCTGCAGACGGGATTCGCCGTGGACATCGTGGAGGACATCGAGGAGAACCACCTGATGTACCTGGCGGTCCAGAAGGCCCTGGGCGAGGAGTTCCGCTCCCTGGCCCGGGCGAACGCCTTGATCATCGAGGTGGGTGGCGGATCCACGGAACTCATGCTGCTCCGCCGGGGTCGCATGATGGCGGCCCACTCCCTGCGGATCGGCACCATCCGGGTGGACGAGCAGGTCCGCGCGGCCATGGGAGCCTCCGCCTACCTGGAGCGCTACCTTACGGACAACGTCCGGACCACCTGCGACAACCTGGACTCGGACATGCCCCTGGCCACGGTGCGCAACTTCGTGGTCATCGGCAGCGACGCCCGCTTCGCGGCCCGGACCGTCGGCACCCGTTCCGCCAGCGGGGACTACTACATGGTTCCCCGGGATTCCTTCGATCGCTTCGTCCAGGAGATCCAGGAACTCCGGCCGGAGGGCATCGTCGCCAAGTACCGGGTATCCCACAGCGAGGCGGAGGGCTACGCCGTGGGGCTCCTCATAACCAAGCTTTTCCTGGAGCGTACCGCCGCGGAGGAGTTGATCGTGCCCTTCGTGTCCATCCGGGACGGATACCTCATGCGGCTGACCCAGGGACCTTCGGCGTCCCTGGAAAACGAGCTGCACCGACAGGTGGTCGCCTCGACCCTGGCCCTGGGCCGCCGGTTCCACTTCGACGAGGACCATGCCCAGCACGTATCCGAGTTGGCCCTGGAGCTCTTCGACCGCCTGGCGGACGAGCACGGCCTGGGCAAGCGGGAGCGCCTGCTCCTGGAGGTCGCGGGATTCCTGCACGACGTCGGCACCTTCATCCGCACCAGCGGCCACCACAAGCACTCGGAGTACATCATCGCCAACAGCGAGGTCTTCGGCCTCCAGCGGGACGACCTGACCATCATCGCCAATTGCGCCCGGTACCACCGGAAGGCCAGCCCCTCTTCGGCCCACCCCAGCTTCATGAGCCTGTCCCGGGAGGACCGTATCCTCGTCCTGAAGCTCTCCGCCCTCCTGCGGGTGGCGGACGCCCTGGACCGGGGCCACACCCAGCGGGTCCGCATCGCGGACCTGGAGCGCAAGGAGGACCACCTGGTCATCCGGGTCGAGGAGGGCGGCGAGCTTACCCTGGAGCGCTTGTCCCTGGAGGAAAAAGGGGATATGTTCGAGGACGTGTTCGGCATCAAGGCGGTTCTGGCATGAGCGGCGATCGGTATTTCAATCGGGAGCTTTCCTGGCTGGAGTTCAACAACCGGGTCCTCGAGGAGGGCCTGGATCCCTCGAACCCTCCCCTGGAGCGGCTCAAGTTCCTGTCCATCGTCTCGTCCAACCTGGACGAGTTCTTCATGGTCCGCGTCGCCGGGATAAAGGCGCAGATCCGGGACCGGGACGATACGGGCGATCCCTCCGGCCTTTCGCCGGAGGAGCAGTTGGCGGCCGTCGCCGCCCGGGTCCGGGATATCCAGTCCCGGCAGTACCGCTGCCTCCAGGAGGAGATCATCCCCGCCCTGGCCGCGGAGGGACTGTGCGTCGTGCGTCCGGCGGACTGGACGGGGGCGGAACTCCGGTGGCTGGAGCTCTGGTTCGCCCGGAACGTCCTGCCGGTCCTTACCCCGCTCCGGATGGACGACGGGGAGGGGATCCCCTCGACGGGGAACCTCCGCATGCACGCCGCTTTCCTGCTGGAACCCCTGGATCCGCCGGGCGGGGCCGCGGGGGGCGAAACTGCGGAGGGCGGAGCGGTCCGGGAAGGACCGTCCGCGGATCCCGCCTTCCCGGCGGCCCCGGGCTTCCCGGGGGCCCTCGACGGCCGGCCCCGCCTGGTCATGGTCACGGTCCCGCCCAACCTGGAGCGCTTCGTGCCCGTCCCCTCGGATTCCGGGCGCACCCACCTGGCCCTCCTGGACGAGGTGATCCTGACCCTGGGCCATACCCTCTTCCCGGGGTACCGGGTCCTGGAGCGCAACCTCTTCAAGGTGGCCCGGGACGCGGCCATCGGGGTGGACGAGGGGCGTGACGACGACTTCGTGGCGGCCATGGAGGAAGTCCTGGCCAACCGGCAGAATTCCTGGCCCGTCCGGGTGACCCTGGGCCGGGATACCCGGGAGCTGAGGGCCCGGCTCCAGGAAGCCCTGGAGCTCTCGGACGACGACGTGTACGAGCTGGCCGGCCCCATAGACCTTCGGTCCTTCATGGAGCTGGCCACCATGAAGGGTTTCGACCGCCTGCGCTACCCCGCCCGGAAGCCCGTGGAGGGCTACGAGTTCTCGGAGGACAACTCCATCTTCGACGAGATCCGCAAGCGGGACATCCTGCTCCACGTCCCCTACGAATCCTTCGCCCCGGTGGAGGAGTTCGTGCGCGCCGCCGCGGACGACCCGAACGTACTGGCCATCAAGATGACCCTGTACCGGACCTCGGGCGACTCGCCCCTGGTGCGCTCCCTGACCCGGGCGGCGGGGGAAGGCAAGCAGATCACGGTCATGGTGGAGCTCAAGGCCCGGTTCGACGAGGCCAAGAACATCGAATGGGCCTCACGGCTGGAGCAGGCGGGGGCGGTGGTGGTCTACGGGGTGGCCCGCCTCAAGGTGCACGCCAAGGCCTGCCTGGTGGTCCGCCGGGAGGAGGACGGCTCCATCCTCCGGTACGTCCATCTCTCCACGGGCAACTACAACGACAAGACCGCGCGCCTTTACAGCGACCTGTCCTTCTTCTCCGTCAACGAGACCCTCTGCCGCGAGACCGGGCTGTTCTTCAACATGCTCACCGGACTCTCCGCGGTGGAGGAGCTCCGGACCCTGGCCATGGCCCCCTTCAGCCTGAAACGCCGCATCATCACGATGATCGACCGCGAGGCGGACTGGAGTTCCCCGGAATCCCCCGGCCTCATCATGGCCAAGATGAATTCCCTCTGCGACCCCGACGTGGTCCAGGCCCTCTACCGGGCTTCCAAAAAGGGCGTCCGGATCCTCCTCAATGTCCGGGGCATCTGCATCCTGGTCCCGGGGATCGAGGGGCTTTCGGAGAGCGTCACGGTAGTATCCGTGGTGGGCCGGTACCTGGAGCACTCCCGGGTCTTCTATTTCCGGAACGGCGGAGCGGAGGAGCTGTACCTTTCCTCCGCGGACTGGATGCCCCGGAACCTGGAGCGCCGGGTGGAGCTGATGTTCCCGGTGCCCGACCCCGCGGCCCGGGATCGGGTGCTCTCCATCCTTCGGGCCTACTTCCGGGACACCGTGAAGGCCCGGATCCTGAGCTCCTCCGGCGGGTGGGAGCGAAAGTCCCCCGCCCCCGGTGAGGAGCCCTTCTCGGCCCAGGACTGGTTCTGGGAGTCCGAGAGGACCCGGTTCCGGGAGGAAGTCCAGGCGGAGGAGAGGGTGCTGGCCGTGCGGAGGCGCGCCCCGTGAACCCCGCCGGCCCGCCGGTCCGGGCTTTCCGCGGCGGGCGGCGCGCGGCGGCCCTGGACGCCGCGGTGGTCCGGATCGTGGGCCTGCCGAATGCGGGCAAGAGCGCCCTCTACAACGCCCTGACCGGGGCCTACAGCGTGGTGGCCAACTATCCGAACACCACCGTGGATCCGGAGCGGGTGATCCGCTTCGAGGGGGGCATACCCGTCCGGTATGTGGACGAGCCGGGCGTGGACGGCCTCGCGCCGGAATCCGAGGACGCCCGCCTGCTCCTGGATCGGCTCCGGACCGAACGGACCGACCTCCTGGTCTTCGCCGCCGACGCCCGGCGGCTGGAATCCGGCATCTCCCTGTTCTGGGAGTTTCTCTTCCTGGGTATTCCCGCGGTCTTCGCTCTTACCGGGATCGACGAGGCCCCCGCCTACGGGGTGGAGACGGATGCGGCCGCCCTTTCCCGCCTGCTGGGAGTGCCCGTGGCCCAGACCAGCGCGGAGGAGACACGGGGTATCCAGGAACTCCGAGCCCTGGTCCGCTCCCTCCTGCACGCCTCCCTCGGGATCCGGACCCCGGGTCCCCGGGCGTCCGGATCTCCCGGCGGGGAACCCCCGATTCCCCCCGAGCCGCCCCTCCCTCCGGCCATCCGGGAGGCCCGGGCGGCGGTGCGGGCGGCCCTTCCCGAGGGGATCCGGAGTCCCGGGGCGGAGGCCCTGTTCCTCCTGAGGGACGCGCCGGGACCGGCCCGGGACTTTCCCCGGGCGGCGGAGGTTTCCGCCGAGGAGAAGGCCCGTCTGGCCCTGCCCATCGAACGCCTGCTGACCCGGGGCCGTTCGGACTGGGCCCGGGGGATAGCGGCCCGGGCCGTCCGGGTGCGGGGCCGCAGGCCCGGAGGAGCGGCGGAACGGCTGGCCGGCCTGGTCCGCCATCCCGTTTGGGGACTCCCCGTCCTGGGCGCCCTCCTTCTGACCGCGTATTTCCTGGTTATGCACGCCTCCGTGGACCTGGCCGGCTGGATGTCCGGGACCATCGCGGAGCCGGCCGCCGCCTGGACCGCGGAACGGATTTCCTCCCCCGCCCTTCGGGACTTTTTGGTGGGGGACTTCGGCCTCCTGACCCTGGGTATCTTCAACGCCCTCTGCACCGTACTGCCCATCCTGGCGGTCTTCTACCTCTTCTTCGGCATCGTAGAGGATACCGGCTACCTTCCCAACCTGATCGTCCTCTCCCGGACCGCCCTGGGGCGGATCGGGCTGTCCGGCCGCTCCGTGCTGCCCGTGATCCTGGGATTCGGGTGCAAGACCATGGCCACCCTCTCCGCCCGGTCCATCCCGGACCGGAAGGAAAGGACCATCGCCGTCTTCCTCATCGCCTTCGGCATACCCTGCTCCGCCCAGCTGGGGCTCAACATGGCCATCCTGGCCCGGGCTGGCACCGGCGCCTTCCTGATCGCCCTCGGCTTCCTCACGGCCGCGGAACTGGGAGCGGGCGCGGTCCTGAACCGGCTTCTTCCCGGCGAAGCCCGGGGCGGATTCGTCCTGGAGCTTCCGCCCTTCCGGTTCCCCGATCTCCGGGCCCTGTTCCGCAAGACCGCGTGGCGGCTGGTCCGATTCCTGAAGGAAGCCCTGCCCGTGTTCGCCGCCGCCGCGGTCGCCCTCTACCTGGCCGACGCCGCGGGTTTCCTGGGAGCCTTCCGGAGCTTCCTGGCCCCCGTGGTTTCCGGCTGGCTCGGGCTCCCCGAGGCCATGGCGGACGCCCTGATCCTCTCCATGGCCCGCCACGAGGCTGCGGCGGGACTGATCCTTGGCATGGCCGAACGGGGGCTGCTGGACAGGACGGCCATGGTGGTATCCGTGACCGTGACGACCCTCTTCGTGCCCTGCGCGGCCAATATCGTGGCCATTTTCAAGGAACTGGGCCGGCGCCGGGGAGCCGCCGTGGTTCTGGCCGCGAACGTGCTGGCCATAATCCTGGGGGGCGTCCTCAACGGGGCGCTCCGGTTCCTGGACTTCTGATCCGGAGGGAACATGACGGACACTAGGACCGAAGACGAGCACATGGAGCGCATCTGGCGCATGGACGAGGAAGGGGGGGGCAGCCTGGCTCTCCTGGAGTCCCACATGCGCGAGGAATACGACGAGCGCGGTATCCAGTCCCTGGAGCGGCAGGGGTACCTGGACCTTCACGGGGACGCGGTGGCGTTCACGGGCAAGGGCCGGGAGCGCGCCCGTCGCCTGATCCGCGCCCACCGCCTGGCGGAACTCCTGGTGCGGGACATCCTGGGGGTCCCGGATTTCGAAGCCGGGGCCTGCGAGCTGGAACACATCGCGGACACCAAGGTGGTCGACGGGATCTGCACCCTTCTCGGCCACCCCGCCTGCTGTCCCCACGGCCTGCCCATACCCCGCGGCGACTGCTGCCGGGCGGGGGCGCGGGAGGTGCGTTCCGTGGTCGTTCCCCTTACGGACCTGGAGCCGGGGCGGGCGGGCCGGGTGGTGTTCCTGGAGGCTTCGGACGAGCGGGAAATCCGTCTCCTGGGATCCTCGCAGATCCGGCCGGGGACAGAGCTGCGGGTTCGCCAGCGGAAGCCCTGCTACGTGGTGGACACGGGCACCGCCGCCGTTGCCCTGGACGAGTCCGTGGCCGCGGCCATCAAGGTGCTTCCCCTGGCTTGAGGATCCGGTCCGGTCGGCCCGCGCCTCTTCCCCAGGCCGGTTTCCTCCGATACTATACCTAAGCACGGCGGGCAGGAATCCGACCGCGCCGGACCGGGCCGGAGCTGCGAAGCCCGCCGGTTCCAACCAACATCCATTGAGGGAGCACCCACCGCATGCGCGTTCCAGCCCCCCGACATGTCCTGGCCCTCGCCCTCGCCTCCGTCCTGGCCGCGATCCTGTCCGGCCAGACCCTGGCCGCCCAGACCCTCGCGGGCTTCGACACGGGCCTCTACCGGGTCGAAGGGGACGGCTCCTCCCGGCCCCTCTGGCTGGGCGGTGAGGTGAAGAAGATCCTCAAGTCCGATGCGGGCTGGTATTTCCTGGGCTCCCGGGGGGTGCTCTTCAGCACCGACCTCAAGACCTTCGAGGAGCGGAACAAGGGCTTCCCCGTCAAGACCATCAAGCGGTACGAAAAGGGGATCAAAAGCTTCCAGTACGAGATCCAGGATCTCAAGGACCTGGAAATTGACCCCTACGATCCGAGGACCCTGGCGGCCTGCACCAAGGACGGGGTGTTCCTGACCCGGGACGGGGGGATGTCCTGGACCGCCCTGCCCGCGGCACCTTCCTGGACCACGGGCCTGAAGGCGGTTGCCGTGGTCTCCGGGGCGGAAAACCTGGTCTTCGCCTCCCATCCCATACGGGGGGTCTTCGTCCGTCCCCTCGGGAATCCCGGTGCGCCCTGGGCCGAGGTCCCGGGACTGGAAAAGGCTTCGGGTTCCGCCGGAGCCGACGAGGTCTCGGACATCGCGATCTCCCGGGGACCCGAGGGCGCCCGGATCTGGGCGGCCAACTCCTTCCTTCCCCGGCTGTATCGCTGGGATTCCGCCAGGCGGGCCTTTTCCCAGGCCCACGGGGACGACCGGGACTTCGCCTGCTTCGAGAGCCTCCAGATCCGGGAGGACGGGATCCTCTACGTGACCGACGGCGAGGTGTACCGGTACGACCCCCGGTCCGGCAGGAACGAGGCGGAGCCCCGCATCCTGCGGACCATCCTGGCCGCCTCCCGCTCCCAGCCGGGCCAGGTCGAATCCATCTATGCCCTGGACGACATGGGCCGGCCGATACAGCTCTCCGAACTGTGGCTGACCGCGTTCAAGAACCGCAAGCCCCACCGGGCCGCGGCGGAGGGACGGCACGGTCTCTACCTTCAGACCGGATTCATGGTGAATCCCGAGAGCCGGGCCAAGTACCTCGGCGTGCTGGAGCGCCACAACCTGGACAGCGTTGTGGTGGACCTGAAGGACGACCTGGGCCGCCTCCGGTTCGAGCCCCGGACAGAGATGGTCCGGCGCCTGGGCCGCTCCGTGAATCCCCTGGACGTGGAGACCTTCGTCGCGGAGATGAAGGCCCGGGGCGTGTACCTGATCGCCCGGATCGTGGTTTTCAAGGACGCCCACATGTACAAGGCGGCGGGGGGTAAATACGCCGTCTGGGATTCCGTGACCAAGGTGCCCTGGCGCGGATATTTCACGGAAAAGGTCGAATCTCCCGCCCCGTCCGCCCCGTCCGCGCCTCCGCCCCCTCCGGTCCTGCTGACGCCCCCGAAACCGACCGCGCCGGCGACTACCCCGACCCCCGCCCCGGCTGCCGCCTACGAACGGAAGTACATGGAAGAGTACTGGGTGGATCCCTACAGCGAGGAGATCTGGGAGTACAACGTCGCCATCGCCCGGGAGATCGTCGCCCGGGGCTTCGACGAGGTCCAGTTCGACTACATCCGCTTCCCCACGGACGGGGAGAACCTGGGAAACGCCTCGTACCGCTGGCGGGACCCGGGCATGGACATGGAGAGCGCCCTGATGTCCTTCCTGGGCTACGCCCGCCGAAACCTCGAGGCGCCGGTCAGCATCGACATCTACGGGGCCAACGGATGGTTCCGGTCCGGGGTGCGGACCGGGCAGGACGTGGAGCTCCTCTCGAGGTACGTGGACGTCATCAGCCCCATGTTCTATCCCTCCCACTTCGAGCAGGACTTCCTGGCCCAGCCCCCGGAGGAGCTCCGGCCCTACCGGATCTATTACCTGGGCACCCTGCGGAACACCTATATCGCCCGTAAGCGGGTGGCCGTGCGCCCCTACGTCCAGGCCTTCTTCCTGAACGTGCGCTACGACCGCAAGTGGTACAATCCCGACTACGTCCGCCGCCAGGTCGAGGGGGTGAGGGATTCCATGAACCTGGGACTGACGTTCTGGAACAACGTCGGCCGCTACGATGACATCCCCGTCCTGGACGTGCGGAGCGACCGGCGCCTGGCCGTCGGACCCCAGGGCATCCGGACGAAAGACGTCCGGCGGGACTAGCGCTTCCGGGGCCATCGTTCGCCCCCGCGGTCTCGCTTGACGGTTCCCGGGAGGCGCGGTAGCTTGTAAGGACCGTGAAAACCTCCAAGCCGTTCCGGATTCGAGCCCTGGCCTTCGCCGCCGCGGCCCTGGCCGCCCTCCTCCTGTTCCGTCTCATGCGCGCCCCGGGGACCCTGGGACTCCTCGCGTGGAATCCCTCGTACCTGTCCATCGTGTACGCGATCCTGGCCCTGGGGGCGGTTCCGTTCCTGCTGGCCCTGGTCTACGAGATCCTCCGGGGGATACCCTCGTTCCGATGGTCGGGTGCCGCGGGCCTGGTCTCGGCGGCCGCATCCTGCCTACTGGGCCTGGTCTCCCTGGCGGCCCTGCTGTATCTCTCCCTGGCACCGACGGCGGTGCGGGGTCCGATTCCCTCCCCGGACATCCTGGATCCCGCGAAGGGCATCCCGGTCCGGTCCGGCGGCGGAGAGCCCTACCTCCGGCTGGCCCTTTCCTCGGACCCCCACTGGGGCCGGGCGGAGAGCGACGAGGCGGCCCGGACCCGGATCCTGAAAACCATCGACCAGGGCGGCTACGACGCCTTCTTCCTCCTGGGTGACATCGCCGAGATGGGCTTCCCCGAAGAAGGGTTCCGGGAGGCGGCCGCGGACCTGGAAAAGTTCCTGACCCGGGTGCCCGTCCGGCCGCTGATGGGGAACCATGACGCCCTGGTCAACGCCTCGGGCCGGTGGAGAAAGTATTTTTT
>JBFZER010000275.1:0-5501 GCA_041306765.1 Spirochaetota bacterium
AATTTACTTATTTTTACTCCCAATGCTGGTGCAGGTATCACAATCGGCACAACTTCTGTAAATGGAGGTATGGCAGCCTCGGTTGACGTATATAGGGATGGAGTATTACTTGATCCAGTTACAGATGCAGCTATAATCGATGCCCTCGAACAAGCCGCCGATGTCTCAATCTCCGACCAGGGCTTTCTGGTGAACGCCGAGTCCAACTCGCCGACCATCCGCATCTACGGCGGCACCAGCATCAACATCCTGGTCCTCAAGCTGGACCTCATGGCCTCCTACGTTCCGGCCACCCAGTCCCTGGGCGCCCAGGTGATGGCCCGGATCCAGCTCTGACTTTCCGCCATCCGGGTCGTTCCCGGATGGCGGGAAGAAGGCGAAGCCTTCGGGCTTCGCAGATAGTCCACGACGGCCGCCCCTCCGGGCGGCCGTCTTTTTTGGTCCCCGCCGGCGTTCCGATATGCCGGGGAAATCCAGGTCCCCCGGTTTGACAGGAACCGATCCCCGTATATGATGTACCCATGAGCACCTCGCGCGTTAGCTACGACCTGGTCGTCCTGGCCGGGGACGTGGGGGGAACGAACACCAACCTCGCCCTCATCGGCAAGAAGGGCGGCACCTTCTCCACAATCTTCGAGCGGCACTATTCCACCAAGGAGGAGACTTCCTTCCTGGCCCCCCTGGGCCGCTTCCTCGCGGAAGCCCGGGCCGAGGCCCCGGGTTTCCGCCCGGACCTGGCCTGCGTCTCCGGGGCCGGCCCCGTGGAGAACGGCAGGATCCGGCTGACCAACGCCCCCTGGGACATCGACGCCGCGGGAATAACCCGGGACTTCGGGCTCCGGACCTTCCTGATCAACGACTTCACCGCAGTATCCTACGGAGTTCTCCTCCTGGACCCCCGGGACGAGACCCAGCTCAGGCCCCTGGCCGGAAGGGGCGGGCCGACCCCCGAGCCGGTCCCGGGAGGGGTGAAGGCCGTTATCGGCGCCGGCACGGGACTGGGCGTGGGCTACGTCGTCCGCGTGGGAGACCGCACCATGGCCTTCCCCTCCGAGGGGGGTCACGTATCCCTCCCGGTGTACGACGAGGAGACCCGGACCTTCTCCCGCTGGCTGGAGGACCGGTACGGATTCCCGCCGGGTTCCGAGGCGGGGGTTTCCGGCCAGGGCATCGGCCACCTCTTCGCCTTCCTGGCGGAGCGGGAGGGAGCGGGCGGGAGCCCCCTGTCCGCCGGGGATGCGGAGATCCTGGCCTTGCCGGAGGCGGAGCGGCCTGTCCGGGTGGCGTCGGCATCCCGGGAAAGTTCCCTTTGCGGCCGGGCGATGGAGATCTTCGTGCGGCTGTATGCCCGGAGCGCAGCGGACGCCGCCGCGTGCTTCCTGCCCTACGGGGGGCTCTACCTGGCCGGCGGCATCGCCTCGAAGAACGAGACCTGGTTCCTGGAGGATTTCCGGTTCATGGACATGTTCCTCCGGAGTTACCGCGGGCACATCCGGGGAATCCTGGCCCGGGTGCCCGTATACATCGTGAAAGATTACGGCATCTCCCTGTACGGGGCCGCGAACGCCGCCGCCTCCCTCTTGTGAAGGACCGTCGAATCGACCGCATGGAGGAACCATGAAAATAACCGACGCGCTGCGCCGAGACATGGAAGCCAAGGGCATAGACGTTGAGCTCACTCTCTCCATCCTGAAGGACTACAACGAGGGCTTCTACGATTCCGTGCGGCCGGTCAAGGCGGTCGGGGTGCCTGCCGTCGACAACCGCACGGTCATCTCCCTGGACAAGGGGCTGTCCTATTCCGTCCCGGCGGAAGAAGCCCGGCTGCGGATGGCGGAGCTGGACCTTCCCCTGCCCGCCGCCGCCTGCGTATCCGGATCCGAGGTTCGGTTCCCCCAGGCGGCCCTGGCGGAGCTGGGGGAGCGGCTCTTCCCCCGTACGGCCTACGGGATCCTGAACGGCGGCTCGGCGACCAGCTACGCGGACCGGAAAAAGAACCAGGCCTTCGGCGCGGAGGTCTTCTCCGCCCTGGAAGCCCCCTTCGAGGAGCTGGCCCCCCTGTGCGAGGGCCGCCCCAAGGGGCTGACCCCGGCCTACATAAACCCCGACGGCACTCCCGGCGCGTCCTTCCTCCAGCTCAAGCTCCGCGCCCGGCTCCTCGCGGCCCGGGCCTACCGCAGGCGCTACGGCAGGGACGACCGGCCTATCCTGCCCCTGTTCCAGATGACCAGCGCAAGCACCGACGCCGAACTCGCCCGGGCCTACAAGGAATACGAGGAGGGGGAGATCCTGCGGCCCCTCGCGGAATCCATGGGCATGCGGGCCTGCTCCTTCCGTACGGGGATCCAGCCCATGCTCGGCGCCTACACCCATTCCGAGGCCGGGAAACCTAAGTCGATTTTCGACCGCGCCAATGGGAAACCGGACTCCTCCCTGGCCCTGCCCGGCGGGCACGGCCAGTGCTTCCGCGTCCTGTCGACGGTCCTGAGGGAATTGCGGGATTCGGGGATCCGGTACGCGTATCTGGGCAACGTGGACAACCTCGGGTACCTGCCGGACTCCGTTGAGATCGGCCTGGCGGCCCTGTCCGGCCTGCCCGCGGCCTTCGACTTCTCGGTCCGCACCCCCGTGGACGTCAAGGGCGGCATCCTGGTGGAAACCTCGGAAGGGCGGCGCCTGGTGGCGGACATCGGACCGGCCATCCCCTTCGCGGAACTCCAGCGCCTGGAGGACGAGGGGGCGACCATCCTGTTCAACTGCGCCACGGGGCTCTTCGACCTGGACTGGCTGGTGCCGCGGCTGGACGAGGTGGCCCGGTCCCTGCCCGTCCGGTTCAGCGACCAGGACAAGGATGCCGGGCGCTACTCCCAGGCCGAGCAGGTGACCTGGGAGGTGACGGGGCTCCTGCCTTCCTTCCTGGCCTTCGCGGTCAACAAGTACGACCGGTTCATAGCGGCCAAAATGCTGGCGGAAACCCTGCTCACCAGCGGCGTGGGAGCGGACGATCCCCGGCTCCCGGCAGACCTGGCCGCAACCTCCAGCCTTCTGCGGGCCGGCCTGGAGTGGAAGCTCGCGGGGCCCTACGGGATGGAGCTCTGGGACGGCCGCTGGACTCCCCGGGACCCGGGGTAGCGGAACCCGGGATCCAGCCCCGTCCGCTCCTGGTCCGGGGCGAGGTAGAACCCGGTTTCCCGGAAGTCCTCGACGTCGGGTATCTCCGATTCCGCCAGGATGGCGTCCGGCCAGCGCAGGACCGGGAAGCCCGGGTTGTCCGGGCGGTCCAGCTCCCCGATGCGGCCCATTCGGGGTCCCGGACAGGCCCCCCGTAGGACGATCAGGCGGGAATGCCGGAGGGTGGCCGGGTCGAAGCCGGACCGCGCCGAATCCGGTCCGAAAAGGTAGGGCAGGACGAACCGCGCCGCTCCGTTGGAATGATTCCCCGAGAGGAAGACGGCTCCCCCCGCGGCGTTCGGGAACGGGCGGTAAGGGCCTGGGTATCGTGCAACGCGCCGGTGGAGCCTGAACTGGACAGGTTCACCACCGAGGCGGGAAGGCGCGGCGGGGTTGTGCAGGATCCGGACCGGGCGGCCCCCCTTCGACCTCCACCGCCAGGGGGCAGGCGCTGCCCCCGCAATCCTTGCCGCAGAAGATGGGAAGTATCATGCCTCACCCGTCACGAGGGCAGGGCTACGGCTATGACTTCCTCCATGGTCTCGACGGGATGGAAGGTGATGCCCTTCTTCACGTGATCCGGAATGTCGTCCAGGTCCTTCTCGTTTGCCCTGGGGATGATGATTTCCCGGATCTTGTTCCTCCGGGCGGCCACGGTCTTCTCCTTGAGGCCCCCGATGGGCAGAACCTGGCCGGTCAGGGAGAGCTCTCCGGTCATTGCCAGCCGGTCCTTGATTTTCCTGTCCAGGACCAGGGAGAGCAGGGCCGTGGCCATGGTGATCCCCGCGGAGGGGCCGTCCTTCGGGGTGGCCCCCTCGGGAATGTGCAGGTGGATCTGCCGTCCTTCGAAGTAATCCGCGCCCACCCTGTACTTTTCCGCGGCCAGGTGCCGAACATGGGTGTAGGCTATCCCGGCGGACTCCTGCATGACCGAACCCATCTGACCGGTAAGCTTGAATCCTTCTTTTCCCGGATTGGCCATCGCCTCGATGATCAAGGTATCCCCTCCCATGCTGGTCCACGCGAGGCCCACGGACATCCCCGGGCAGGTGGCGCGTTTGACTTCGTCCTCCCGGAAGAGGGGTTTGCCGAGGTATTTCTGAACCGCCGGCTTGTCCACCTCGAACTTCGACCCCTCCTTGCCCTCCAGGACGATGGATCGGGCGATCTTGCGGTGGATCTTGTCCAGGTATTTTTCGAAATTGCGAACCCCCGCCTCCCGGGCGTAGGACTCGGCGATATAGAGGAGGGCGTCCCGGGTATACCTCACCAGGCCCTTCTTTATGCCGTTCTTTTCCGAGGATTTCGGGATGAGATAGTGCCGGGCGATTTCCAGCTTTTCGGAATCCACGTAACCCGGCAGCTGGATGATCTCCATGCGGTCGATGAGGGGCGCCGGTATGGAATCCAGGGTGTTGGCAGTCACCACGAAGAAGACGTGGGAGATGTCGAAGGGAAGATCCAGGTAATGGTCCCGGAAGGCGAAGTTCTGCTCCGGATCCAGGGCTTCCAGGAGAGCGCTGGAAGGGTCGCCCTGGAAGCTGGCTCCCATTTTGTCGATCTCGTCGATCATGAATACGGGGTCCCGACTCTTGGAGATCTTGAGTCCTTGGACGATCTTGCCGGGCAGGGCGCCGACGTAGGTCCGGCGGTGGCCCTTGATCTCCGCCTCGTCCCGCATCCCCCCGACGGAGAAGCGGAAGAACTCCTTGCCAAGGGCCCGGGCGATGGAACGGCCAACGCTGGTCTTGCCCACCCCCGGGGGGCCGACGAGGCAGAGGATGGAGCCTTTGGCGTCTTTTTTGAGCTTTCGCACCGCAAGGTACTCGATGATGCGGTCCTTGACGTCCTTGAGGCCGTAATGGTCGGACTCCAGGATGTCCTGGGCCTTGTGCAGGTCGAAATCTCCGTTTACCGTCGCGTTCCAGGGCAGGTTGCTGATCAGGTCAAGCCAGTTCCGGGTGACGATGAACTCCGAGGAGTTGGGATCCATGAGGTTGAACTTTTCGAGCTCCTGTTCGACCAGTTCCTTGATCTCCCCCTTGAATCCGAATCCCTCGATCTTTTCCTTGAAGCGCTGGTAGTCGGAACTCTTGGAGTCCGTGGGCATGCCCAACTCTCCCTTGATCGCCTTGAGCTCCTCCTTGAGAAAATACTCCCTCTGGTTCTTCTCGATCCGTTCGTTGATTTCCTGCTGGACCCGCTTCTGGATCTTCAGGAGCTCCTGCTCCTTCTTGATGAAGATGAGGACCTTTTCCATGCGCTCGCGGACGTCGGTCATCTCGAGGATCTTCTGCTGGTCGTTCTTGTCGATGTTGAGGATCGAGGCG
>JBFZER010000276.1:0-7224 GCA_041306765.1 Spirochaetota bacterium
AGGGACAGGATGCTCAGGAACGCCCCCCCTGCCACGGCGTTGAGCCCGAGCACGGGATCCCCGGAGGAGTACGCGTAGGCTCCCACCCCCTGGAGCACGGAGCCGAGCCCCACGAGCACGACGCCGCCGAAGATGGCGGCGTTCTTGACCTTGAGGTTGGCCTGTACCCGCGCATAGGTGGGCAGGTCGATCACGCCCGAGGGCTTGGCGGACGCGGCGAAATCGTTCTGGGTCCAGAAGGACCGTATATCCTCGGAAACGGGAACCAGGGAGGGGACCCAGAGCCCCTCTTTCTGTTCCACCGCGACCATGCTGCCGGCCTTTACCTTAAGCTCCGACGGCTGGGAGTCGGGAGCGGGCACCACGGTGACCACCACGGACCCTTCGAAGCAGTAGACCCGCGTGACCGGCACCTGGGCCCCGGATCCCTCCGCCCGGGTCGTGAGGACGTCGTACCCGAAATCCGTGCCCCTCACGCCCGCGGCCACGGAATCGCTTGCGATATTGAAGGTGGATCCCCGGGCCAGCTTGTCCACCTTGGCCCGGACCCGGCCGTAGACCAACTGGAAGGCGCGCGCGGGGGAATCGGACAGGGAGGAAAGCACGAAGACGGTGTTCTCGGAAAGTTTGAGGACTCCCCCCGAGGGTTTCAACCCGATCTCCAGGAAGGTTCCCTTGCCGGTCTGGATCTGGTCCCCCTCCGCCAGGCGGAACCCGACCGGATCGTCGACCGCGAGGGGCTTGCCGTTCCGAAGGATCGTGATGTCCTCGCCGATCGCGAATTCCACCTCGGCCCAGACCGAGGCGCCTTGTCCCCACGCCGAAACAGCCGCCGCCAGCAGCGCGGCCGCGTAGATCCATTTCCGCTTCATGGGAAGAAGTATATCATGAACGCCCCGGCGGCGCCACGATCGCCTCCGATTGAAACCCGCCTTCCGCCGGACTATACTTCCCCCCGATGGAAGACATCCTCAACGAGATCCGCCTCGCGTATTCCGATCCCCAGATCAACTCCCTGGCCGCGACGGCGGCCCCGGACGCTCGGGACTCGCTGTACGGGATGCGGTTCGGCCAGAACGAGGAATATTTCCTGGAGCTGCCCCGGGAGATCTCGATACCTCATTTTCCCATTCACCATGACGTCCGCCGGCGGGAGCCCTCGGAGCCGTATCTCAGGGCCCTCCGGGCGACCTTGAACCAGCTCGTGGTCCTGCTCCCCGAAACCTTCCGGGACCTGGCGCACCTATTCGATCCCGCGGAGACCCTGAAGCCCGGGTTTTTCCACCTGTACAAGGTCCAGGAATCCATCTACCTGTACATTCTCCGCGTAGACCTCTTGAACCGACCCCTGGACACGGAACTGGTGGAAGCCGGGACGAACGAGACGACCCCTTCCTACCGCACCCGGAGGCTCTACCTGGAGAGCGAGCTCATCCCCCTGGAGGGAATCGAGCGCGAGGAAGGCCGGGCGCGGGCCTTCCGGGTTCGACAATTGGTTTCGAACACCTGGATCGGGGAGACCGGCAAGGGTTACCAGGTGCGGGGCATCTGGATGGACGCCGACCTGTCCAAGTTCTTCTCCAAGCTTTTCCTGCCCGAGGGAAAGCGGGTCTTCCCTTTCCTGCCCTTCTTCTGCAAATACAAGACCGTGTGCGCCTTCGTCCCCGTACCGGAAGGGTCTTCCAGAAAGAAGGCCCTTCCCGTCCTGCACCGGGCCCTGGACTTCCTCAGGCCGGAGATGGAACGGATACAGGGCGTCCTGAAGGGCTCGGCGTTTTCCGAATCCAACCCGGAGTTTCGCGCCCTCCGGGACCGCATACCCCCCGCATGGAAGGAACTCTACCGGGACGTCTCGGTCAGCCCGTACCTGAACGCCCGGGACATGAAGGAGTACGAGCTTGACTATCCGAGAATCTGAGGTCTCCCGGATCGCGGGCCTGCGCGTCACGGTCATGGGGCTGGGGCTCAACGGAGGCGGCCAGGCCTCGGCCCGGTTCTTCGCCTCCCGGGGAGCCTCCGTCACGGTGACGGACATGAAAGACGAAAAAGCCCTGGCGGAGTCCCTGGCCGCCCTGGAAGGCCTGCCGATCCGATACGTCCTGGGCCGCCACGAGATGGACGACTTTTCCGGCGCGGACCTGGTCATCAAGAATCCCGCCGTGCGGGCCGATTCCCCCTTCCTGGCCGCGGCCAAAGCCGTGGAGACGGATATTTCCACCTTCCTTCGCTACTGCCCGGGGCCCGTGGCAGCCGTGACCGGCTCCAAGGGGAAATCCACCACCGCCAGCGCCCTGGCCCGCGCCCTGTCGGCGTCGGGAACAGCCTTCCTGGGGGGAAACATCACGGTCTCCCCCCTGGGCTTCCTGGACGAGGTCCGGGCCGACACCCCCGTGGTCCTGGAGCTTTCCAGCTGGCAGCTGGGAGATCTGCGGGGCCGGCGCCTCCTCAGACCCCGTGTCGCCGTCCTCACCCGCATCGTCCCGGACCACCTGGACCGCTACCCCTCGATGGAAGCCTACGTCTCGGACAAGCGGCTGATCTACGCGGACCAGGACCGGACCTGCTTTACCGTCTGCGACCGGGACGATCCCTACGGCCGCTCCTTCGGCGGGGAAACCCCGGGAACCGCGCGCTGGTACGCGAACGCCCTGGAGGCGGACCTTCCCGGGGCCTTCTTCGCGGGGCTCGTCGGAGTCTTCCGGGACGGATCCGGCCGGGAGGAGGAGATCCTTCCGGAACGGCTTCGGGTGCCCGGACCGCACGCCCGGCGCAACCTTCTGGCCGCGGCGCTGGCGGCGCGGCTGATGGGCGGGGAGGCGGCGGCGATCTCCCGTGCCCTGGGGGAATTCCCCGGGGTGGAACACCGCCTGGAGGTTTTCCTGGAAGCCGGGGGCGTACGGTTCTGCAACGACTCGGCCGCCACGGTGCCCCAGGCGGTGGAAGCCGCCCTGTACGCCTTCGACCGGCCGCCGGTGCTCATCACCGGGGGAACGGACAAAAACCTGGACTTCGAGCCCGTTCGCGGCGCCTACCGGCGGGCTAAAGCGGTCATCCTGCTGGCCGGGACGGGTTCGGAAAAGCTGCGCACCCTCCTGGATCAGGACGGCACCGCCTACGAAGGCCCCTTCGACGATCTGGAGAAGGCCGTCCGGACGGCTCTGGAGCGGGCACGGCCCGGCGATACGGTGCTGCTGTCCCCGGGCTGCACATCCTTCGGGATGTTCCGGAACGAATTCGACCGGGGCAGGAAATTCAAGGAGTGTGCGGTCCGGATGGCCGGAACCTGATTCCCCGGATTTCCCGCCGGGAGCGGCGCCGATCGGCCCGGCGCTCCCCGGGCCGGTCAGCGCGGCAAGGCCTCAAACGAATTCCACGGAACAGTACCCCACAAAGCTGGCCGAGGGATGGACATCGTAGCTGGTATAATATCCGCACAGACGCGGCGCGGTGAAACCCGCGGCCCGGGCGAACCCGATGGCGGCGGCGACGGCACCGGGGGAGCACGCGGCCCTGTCCTGGTTGCCGCGCCGGACCACTTCGCGGGCGTCCAGGGCCAGGATGGAGCGTATCATCCCGCCGTCGTTCACCTCCCGCACCCAGTCCAGGGCATCGGCTCCCCGGCCCTTCGGCATGTATCCGTAATTCGGCCCGTAGTGCGTCAGGTCCGTGGAGGCCAGGAAATACACCTTGCGGCCCAGGTCTCCTGCAGCCCTCGCGGCCGCGGCCCCCATTCCTTCCGCGGATTCGTCATTGGGAACCCGGAGCCACAGGACGCGAGCCTCGGGATACCGGAGCCTCACCAAGGGAAGCAGCACCTCCACGGTGTTGTCTTGCCAGGTATCGGGCTCCAGGCGGATATAGGCTCCCAAGGCTTCCGCCAGGTCCCGGTCCGCGGAGACAGGGCCCAGGGGCGTCTGGAAGGCATCCTCCCGGGCGGCAAGGGGTGCGGAGCCCGGCGGGCGGTGACCTCCGGCCACGATGACGGTCTGGGCATCCGTCCGGGCGCGACGCAGGGTATCCCAGGCAAGCCTGCCGGAAAAGAACCAGCCGGCGTGGGGCGCGATTCCGGCGCCTGCTGTCTGATCCGGATCCGCCTCGAGGGTACGCTCCCATTCCTCGACCGCGGCCCGCACACCCTCCGCGTCCGCCGGGTACCATCCTTCCTCAAGTCCCCGTTCCCGAACCCTCATACCCGCCCCCTTTTCCGCACGAGCGGTTCCGTTTTCCGACTTCTTACAGTATACTCGGAATCAATCATGGATGGATCAAAACGCACCCTGTTTCTCCTGGCGAGTCTCTGCGTGTTCCTGGCCGCCCTTGGGATGTCCTCCGTCCGCCTGGCCCTCCGGTACTCCGAGAACCTTCGCGAGGCCCAATCCGTATTCCAGTCCCTTCGCTCCGCCGCCTCCCGGGCCGTTCTCCAGGCGGGTCCCGGGGACGAGACGTGGCGATCCCTGGCGCGGGAAACCTACCGGCTCGACGACTCCGTCCTCCTGGTCGTACTGCACGCCCCGGGGGTGGGGATCCTCCACATGGTGCCCGGGTCCGCTCCCTACCTGGGGGGTTCCCCCCGGACCGCGTCCATCCCCCTGGATCTCTACTATCCGCCCCAGACGGTTTCCCGGCTCTCCGCCGTGGTGGGATCCTCGGCGGGCGCCCCGGTTACCCTGGAGCTCCTGTACACCCTGGTGCGCCAGCGGGACGTCTACGAGGCGGCCCGCATCGGGCTGATCACGGCAGCCGCCTGGACAGCCCTTTCCCTGCTCCTCGTGACCGCCGCCGGTCTCCGTCGCGGGACCCCGGCGGCCGCGACGGCGGTCGTCTCTTCGGATATCGCCGGACCGATGCTCCCGGACGAGGATTTCCAGCTGCCCGCGATTCCTCCGGAACCGGAATCACCGCCCCTCGCACCGGCCGCGGCCCCGCCGGCGCGCCCGGAAACCCGCCCGGCCCTCACCGCCGGGAGCCCGAAGGGGCTGTATTCCCCCGAGTCCGGGCTCGGATGGTCCGAGTACCTTCCGGAGCGCCTGGGTGCCGAACTGTCCCGGGCCGCCTCCTTCGAGCAGGACCTGGTCCTGCTGGAGCTGTCCCACGAGGGCATATCCCGCGACTCCGCGTCCTACCGGATGATCCTCCGGATCCTGCTGGAGTTCTTCAGTTTCCGGGACCTCGCCTTCGAGCAAGGTTCGACCGGCCTCGCCGTAATCCTCCCGAACATCGATTCCGAGCACGCCCTGCGCATGGCGGAGGAATTCCTGAAGAAGGTGACCGCCCTGCTCCGGGAGGAGGGGTCCTCCCAGGACTACCTGAAGATACACCTCGGGCTTTCTTCCCGTTCCGGGAGGCTGGTGGACGCCCAGAGGGTCATCACGGAAGCCCGCGCGGCCCTGGGCCGGGCCCGGGAAGAGGGGGACTCCCGGATCGTCGCCTTCAAGGCGGACCCCAACAAGTACCGAAGCTACATCGCCTCCCGTTCCTGAAACCCGGGAACCGGATGCCTCAGGGCCGGGATCGGTAGGCGAGCTCCTCCGGGGTCTTGAGAAGGTCTCGGAGCGTCCAGGCTCCGAGACGCAGGAAACGGCCCGTACCGGTCAGGGCGGCGCGGTACCCGCCCCCGGCGTCCGGTTGACCGGATATCCACAGGCTGCGCAGGACCCCCCCGCCCAGTTCCAGGTCTACCCGCAGGACCCCTTCCGAGCCGGGCGCGGGTCCATCCGGGGAGAACTCCTCCGCCTCGGCGTTCATCCACGCCCGCACGAGCCTTGCGGCCGCTGCGGGATCCAGGCCCTGGATCTCCGCACTTTCCCAGCCCCGGGACAGGCTGCGGTCGAGGGAGTAGGGAAATCGGAACCCGCTTCCGTCGGAAAAGCTCAGGGAACCGGAAATCCGGAGCCGCTGGATGTCCTCCAGGGGCACGGGTTCCCCGAAAATTCGCAGGTCCAGCCAGGATTTACGGCCTGAGGGAAGCCGCGAGGAGACCGGGGCAGGCGCGGCGTAAGCCCGGGAATCCCCTGCTTTCCTCAGGTAGACCCGCTCTCCGTCCGGAGAATACCGGCCGAGGCGGTACTCAGCCGCCCCGGAACCGTCGCGAAGCAGGAGCCGCACCCGCCGGGAGGACGGATCGTCCAGGCCGAGGGCCTCCCAGGAGGATTCGGAGCGGGAAATCTCGGCCAGGGAACGGACGGAGCGTGCCGTCTCCAGGTACGCTTCCACCCGCTCCGCCCGGACGGGAAGCGGCATTCCACCCTCCTCCAGAGTCCAGGAAGCCCCGAATCTACGGAAAACCAGGGTTCCCTCCGAGTCCGACACCTCCAGGGAAAGTATCTCCCCGGGATCCCGGTCCAGAAGGACCCCCCGGGAACCCCGGGCGTGCCGAGCCTCCGGGGAGAAGGCCAGTCCCGCGGCCAGGGAAAGCGCAAGAGCTCCGGCAGTCGCGGCCAGGTATGCGACCTTCCGGCGGTACCTCGTCATGACGGCCCCTCCTTCCGGCTGCGGCGCCGCCCGTGGGGGCCGGTTCTTGCCGCCCCGTCGCCGGTTGGCGGGAAGTCCTGCAGGTCCGCACTGCGGGCTTCCCCCGCAGCCCCGGCGCGGATCCTCGCCGCCCGCTCCGACCGGGTCCGTCGGGCACGCCACAAGAAGGCAAAAAGACCTGCCAGCGAGGGTACCAGCAGGATGTTCACGAGATAGGCCGCACCCACGGCCTGGCGGTGCAGGCCTTCGTCCTCCAGGGCGCGGAGCCGCCGGGAACCCCGGGATCCCCCGGGCAGGGGCAGGTCGTGCCCGGCGGAAAGCCAGTCCGCGGCGGACACCGCGAAGAAGGCGTTGGCCTCGCTGCCGCTCATGCCCATAAGGTCCGTCAAGAAATCCGAGGAGGCCGCGACAACCAACCTGCCGGGACGCAGTTCTTCCGGGGACAGGGGACCGGGCATCGGATCGGCCTCGCCCGGGCGCGGGGGGAGCCGGACCCCTTCGTAGGCCTGAGGGAAGCGGCCGGACAGGGCGGCGGACAATACGTACTGCCCCCGGGTGGCTTCCTCCTCCTCCCGGTAAAGGTCCTCATCCTCGGGACCCGCCGCAAAGGCGCGGGTCTGCTTCCAGGCCTTCGGAGAGGACTTCACAAGGGCCACCCTCTCGAGCCCGGGGCGGTCGGAGAGCTCCAGGGGACCGGGCCAGTAGAGATCCAGCCCGGAGTACCGGGCAGCGGCCGGGTGGGAGACCGTCACG
>JBFZER010000277.1:0-3354 GCA_041306765.1 Spirochaetota bacterium
CCGGGGTCCGATCCCCGAGAGGAGGTCCTCCACCAGCTCGAAGCTGGCTGCCGTCTGCGCCAGGTTCCGCACGTCCGTCTCGTGGGTCACGTAATAGTAGGTCCCCCCGGCGTCGCGGTCGTGGAGGCCGTGGCCGGCGATGAAGAGGACCGCCGTGTCCTCCGGGCGCCCCGGCCTCAGGAATGCCTTCGCCTTGCGGAGGGCCTCCACCGAGACCTCCCCGTCGACGAGGGTCCGGACGTGAACGCGGCGGAAGTCCTTCATCCTCCGGAAGATCGCGGCCAGGTCCAGGGCGTCCCTGTGGGCGAACTCCAGATTCAACTCCGCGTTCCGGTAGCGGGAGACGCCGAAACCGAGGAAGTAGAGGTCGCCGGGCGTCTCCTTCTCGTACCGAAGGACCTTCAACGCCCGCAGGGACTCCTGCCCGCCCTCGTTGATCGCGCTGATCTCGATCTTGTTCTGCCCCCCCGTCAGGGCGACGGTCTCCGTGACCGCCGCCCGTTGACCCGCGACCCTCTTCCCCCCGCCCTCGAAGAGCGGCACGTCGTCCGCGAAGACTTGGTAGCTCGCCAGCCCCCGGTTGTCCCGGAATTCCAGGTTCAGGATCACCCGCCCGGCCGCATCGGGGCCCCGGGCCTCCACGATCCGGGCCTCCGGAAGGTCGAGCCCGCCCGAGAGCTGTTCCTCCGTGAACCCCGCCTTCCTCAGCCGGGCCCGGTGCCGCTCCCGGTAATGGTCCAGGATCTCCGGCTTCCCCAGGCCGAACCGCCCCAGGAGGAGGTCGGGCCGGTTGTTCCGGAGGGCCAGCTGCTCGACGCCGTAGCCCCTGAGCCCCTGGACCATGGCCACCAGGGAGGCGCCGCCGAAGGAGGCGTCGAAGTAGCCGTCCTCCGTGTAGGCCAACCACTCCTCGTCCCGGCCGACCATGGTGAGCAGCCCTCCCAAATCGGGGTCCCACAGCTTCAGGGTCGGTCCGGCGTTGAACAGGACCCGCCGCCCCTCCGGGAGGAAGAGAGAATCGTAGACGTTCAGGTTCTGCTGGGGGGGGCGCCCCCGCTCTATCCCCGTCGCCGTGTCCCAGAGTATGACGTTCCCGTGGAAGTCGCCGGAGACAATGCTCTTCCCGTCCGGGGAAAATCGGGCGGCATAGACGAACTCGCGGTGCCCGGCATAGGTCTGCCGGACCTGCCCCGTCGCCGCGTCGTGGAGGGTCAGTTTCCCCTCGTCCGCGGACAGGACGGACGTCCCGTCCGGGTGGAACCGCAGGAGCTTGGCGTTTCTTTGCCCCTTGTTCACGCTCCAGGCGGTCTGACCGGTCCGGAGATCCCACATCCGGATTCCGCCCTTCCAGTCCGAAGAGACGAGCCAGCGACCGTCGGGACTGAACTCCGCCGATTCGACGGCCATGGGGTGGCCCGCGAGTTCCCGGACGACCGCACCCGTTTGCCGGTCCCACAGCCGGAGCCAGCCGTCCTTCCAGCCCCCGCCGCCTCCGGCGACGAGCCGCCCGTCGGGGCTCATTGCCAAGGCATACAGCGCGCTGCGCGCCGGGGCGCCCGTCAAAACCCGCTCGACCCGGCCAGTCCGAAAGTCCATCTGGACGATCTTGTTGCCCTTGACCGGGTCGTCCCGTCTCTCCGGCCTGACGAAAAGGAACGTCCTGCCGTCCGGGGCCGGCACCAGCCGGCTGTACCAGGTGGTGACCCCTCTGTGCGTCCGGAGCGGTTTCGCGTACAGGAGATCCCAGACCACGATGTCACGGTTCCGGTTCGCCAGGGCATAGCGGCCGTCCAGGCTCAGGGTCATGCGATAAAACCATCCGGAATCCTGCCTGTTTCCGAAGAGGGGAATCTCCGTCGGCGTCCGGGCGTCCCAGAGGCGGGGCGCCGTCCGGCCCGCCGAGAGAAGGCGCGATCCGTCCGCCGTGAAGAGGACTTCGTGGGCGACGCTGGAGGCCCGGTAGGTGTGGACCTCCCGGCAGGAGGTAACGTCGAAGAGCCGCATGTTCTGCCCCGCCTGGGTCGACGTAACGGTCAGCAGGCGGCTGTCGGGGCTGAAGGAGGCGCCGCGGGTCCACGTCTGGAAATCCTCGAAGGAACAGACCCTCTTCCCCGTCCCGGCATCCCAGACCCTGGCCGTCCGGTCGTCGCTTGTGGTCGCCAGGAGGCGGCCGTCGGGGCTGAATACTGCGTTGACGACCTCGTCACGGTGGGCGTCCTCCACCAGAAGGACCTCCCTGCCCGAAAAAACGTCCAGCAGGCGGAAGAACCCGTTTTTCGCTTTCCCGGCGGCCGCTTTTTCGGCCGGATTGCCCGACCCCCCGGTGGCGGGCCGTTGCAAGCGGGGGGCGGGAATGTAGCCCGCCAGGGCCACCAGCCGGCCGTCGGGGCTGAACTTCGCCGACCGGAGGCTCCCCGTTTCCGTGATCTCCTGGACGGCCTGTCCCCGCGACAGGTCGACGAACCACACCCGCTTTTCGCTCTGCAGGAGGACCAGGTCGTCGCGCTGCGGGTGAAAGGCCGCGTTCCGGCAGTAATGGCGATCTTCCCGATAGGACCCGGTCTGCAACCCCGTCGCGAGGTCCCAGAACCGGACCTCCCTGCTTCCCGCCGTCAGGAACTGCCTGCCGTCGGGGCTGAAGGAGACGCTGTTCACCTCCTCCCCGTGGGGGAGGGTCAGGATCTCCTTGCCCGTCGTGAAGTCCCAGAGCTTTGCCGTCCGGTCCCGGCTCCCCGTGAGGACGAAGCGTCCGTCGGGGGAGAGGGCCATGGCGTGGATGTCGTACTCGTGCCCCGCCTGGGCCACGAACCGGACTGGCTCGCCGGCCCCCGCCAGCGAAAGGAATCCGGGAAGCGCGGCCATGGCAAGCGCCGCAATCAGTTGGAAGACAAATACCCGCCGCGACATGGCCCCTCCCGAATGCCGTCGACTGTTCGAAAGCCCGGGAACGTGCGGTGAAGGCCCGCTCCCGGAGATCTTGCCGGGACTCTGCACCTGCCTTCCCGCGGAAGACAAAGGATCGGACCGATTGAAGAGGAAAGCCGGGGATTGCGGGACATTATCACCGGCCGGCAGGCCGCCGGTCAAGTTTTTCGTGAATCATGCCGATTCCATGAATGGGAGAATTCTCTGCCGATCCGGCATGGATGGCACCCCCGCAGGAAGGAACCGGCATGGATTCGGACCAGGCGCTTGCTCTTATCGACCAGATCGAAACAACCCTGACGGGAACAATCCACGACCGGTTCCTCAAGCCGGAGGTTTTTCAGACCCTTGACAACCCCGATGCCCCGCGGGAGGAGATCGAGGCCCTCCGCGGCAAGATCGGCGAGGAGATCTGCCTGTCCCTGTTCG
>JBFZER010000278.1:0-5403 GCA_041306765.1 Spirochaetota bacterium
GCCCCCTTCCCCCGGTTCTGCCGGGCTGCGGGGCGGCGGAAAATCCCATCGCGATCCTGGTGCCCGAGGAGGGTGCCCGGCTCTACATACCCGTGGAACTGGACGGGACCCCGGGCCGGGCGGTATTCCGGGCCCTGCACCGGGATCCCCGGGCCCGGCTCTACTGGCACCTGGACGGGGAGTACCTGGGCCAGACCTCCGGGCCGGAGCACAAGCTGGAGGCTCGCCCCGGCCGGGGACAGAGCTCGCTCACGGTGGTGGACGGGGAAGGCCGGACCGCGGTCCGCCGCTTCGAGGTGCTGAGCGAGGGGGCCGGTCCGTAGGGCCGGTCCGTCGGGAACCCGGCTCCTGGACACGGCCGGCGCTCCTGGGGCTATACTCGTCCCATGACGACCCGCCAGCGGCTTCGCCGGCTCCCGGCCCTCCTGGTTCTATCGGTCCTTTCTTCAGGATTCCTCGCCGCCCAGGGGGCCCTTTGGCTGGGCCGCTGGGAAGGCAGCATCCGGACGGGCCAGGAACAATACCCGGCCTTCCTGGAGATTTTTCCCGGAGGCGCCCTCCTGGACCTGCCCGGGCAGGGAGCCTTCGGCTGGCCCGTCCGGGTCCTGCGCGCCGAGGGCCGGGAGCTCTACCTCTCCGTGGAACTCGGGATGGAACCCCTGGAGCTCGCCGGCCCCCTGGAGGGAGACGAGGTTTCCGGCACCCTCATCCAGGGCGGTAAAATGGGACGATTCTCCTTCCGGCGGGCGGCAGGACAGGTGCTCCCGGGGGAGACGGGATTCGATACCGGCCGGGGGATACTGCCGGGTACCCTCCTCCTGCCCCCGGGCGCCGCCGGACCGCCTACCCTGGCGGTCCTGCTTCCCGATTCGGGGACCACGGACCGGAACGGGAACAACTGGCAGGTGCCCGGCCGGAACGACTCCCTCCGCCTCCTGGCCGAGGCCCTGGCGGAGGCGGGGGTGGCGAGCTACCGCTACGACAAGCGGGGCGCCGGACGGGCCTACCGGCTGGGTGAGGACGAGGCGGGCCTGGTCTTCGAGGACCACGTGCGGGACGCTGCCGCCTGCCTCCGGCACTTCGAGGGGGACCTCCGGTTTTCCCGCCTCCTGGTCTTCGGCCTGGGGGACGGGGCCCTGGTCGGGGCGGCCGCCCTCCGGGAAGCCCGGGCCGACGCCTTCGCCGCCGCGGGGGTTTCCGGCCGCAGCCTGCGGGACAGAATCGCCGAGGCGGCCGCCGGCGCGCCTGGGGAATACAAGGCCGAGATCGCCCGGGTCCTCGGGGAGCTGGACGCCGGGAGGTACGTGGAGACGGTCAGCCCCTTCCTGCAGAACCTCTTCCGGAGGAGCTTCCAGCCCTACCTGGCCTCCTGGCTGAAGTACGACCTGGGGACGGAGCTGGGAAGGCTTTCCGCCGCGGGCCTTCCCGTCCTGCTTCTCCAGGGGGACCTGGACCTCCAGGTTAGCCTGGCGGAATTCGACCGGCTCCGGATGGATGCGCCCGGCGCGGAGGCGGTCCTCCTGCCGGAGACGAACCACATCCTCAAGCGGGTGGGCAACGACGTGGAGGAGAATTACGCGTCCTTCTCGGACCCGGCCTACCCGCTCTCCCCGGGTGTCGTGCCGGCCCTCCGGGACTTCCTGGAGCGCGTCCCCCTCAGGGCCCGCTGAACCCGGACCCGGCGAGGAAGGACCCCAGGGCCCGGGCCAGGTCCGCTCCCCGGAGGGCAAAGCCCGAAGCCGTCACGCGGCTCCCCGCGCTCGTCCAGGCGCTGCGGTCCAGGGCCGCGTCCGCTCCCTCCGTGTCGGGTCCGTAGACGGCCCGGATAAGCGCCAGATGGACGAGCCGGCAGAGGGGGCCGTAGACCCGGGCGTTCCGCTCGGAATCGAACTCGAAGACCCAGGTCCCCGCGTACCCGCCCGCCTCACCGCCGGCGCCCAGGGACAGGAGCATGCCCCGGACGGGCACCGCGGGTATCTCGATTCCCGGGAAGACTCCGGCCAGCTCCGCGGGCCGGGGGATCCACAGGGCGGCCTCCGATTCCCAAAGGACCCGCAGGTCTTCGGGAACGGTGTGCGGACCGGGTGCCGCCAGGCGGTCCAGGAGGGGCTCCAGGTCCGCGGTTCCCGCAGCCAGGAGATGCCGGCCCGCGAAGGCCACCCGGAGCGCCCCGTCGGTCCGGACCAGGGTCCGGCCTTCCTTCCGCCAGTCCCGGGACAGCCGGAGCCGGAACGCGGCGGCCCCGGCGGGATAGGAGCCCTCGGCGATCCCGAATATCCCCGCCCGGGGATCGGTCTTTCTCCCGGACTCCGAGCCCTCTCCGGCCTCCGCCCCGGGCGTTTTCCCGGCTATCGTCGGCAGGACGAGGGCGGCGGTGACGCGGTCCGTCCGCGCCAGGATGGACCGGAGGGCCTTCCGCTCCGCCGGCCCGAGGAGGGCGTCCGAGGCTTCCGCGAGGAGGGGGCGGCCGACACGCAGGTAGACCGCGGCCGGGCCGGGAAACCGCGCGGCGGAATCCGCGGGCATTGGGATGGGTATCCGCGTCGCGCAGGAGGAGAGAGCCAGCGCCGCGGCAAGGCCCGCGAGGGGGAGGGTTTTTCGGGAAAGGTTCATCCCGGGCAGTATGCCCCATCCTCCGGAGGACAGGCAAGGATTCCGGCCTTGATCGTGGAGATCCCCGACTCGGTCCCCCCCGCGCTGCGGGCGGAACTCCGCCGGGCCGCCGCGGAGGCGGCCATGGCGGTGCTGGGCATGATGGATACCGGACAGGAGGGGCGGATCAAGCCGTGCCGCCAGGCACGGCGGCCCTGCCTGCGTCAGCGCCGTCCGCCTCGGTACCGGGACCCGCGGTGGTGGGCAGCCGGACGCGGACAGTGGTGCCGCGGCCGGGTTCGCTGTCGATCTCCACACGCCCGCGCCCGCCGGTGGAAAGGGTCACCCGGCGCATGACGTTTCGGAGGCCGATTCCCCCCTCTCCTTCCCCCGGCTCGCCCGCCTCGCGCTCGAGGGACTCGAGGGACTCGAGGACGGGCCGGGATATGCCGACCCCCGTGTCCGAGACCTCCAGGAGCACTTCATCCTTCTCCGCGCGGACCGAGATTCGGACGGTGCCGCCCTCCTCGAGGTCCCGGAGGCCATGGGCCACGGCGTTTTCGACCAGGGGCTGGAGGACCAGGGCGGGAGTCTCGGCCGAGAGGGCCGCGGGATCGACGTCCACGGTAAAGGTGTACCGGTCGCCGAAACGAAGCCGGAGAAGCCAGACGTAGCGTTCCATGCACTCGAGCTCGTCGGAGACGAGAACCGAGCGGGAGGGGGGCTTCAGGGCATAGCGGAAAAAGCCCGACAGTTTCTCGAAGAAATCTCCCGTACGCTCGGCACCCTCCGAAAGGGCCAGCTGCATGCCCGCGGCCAGGGTGTTGAAGAGGAAGTGGGGGTTGATCTGGGCCTGGAGGGCCAGGAGTTCCGCATCCTTGAGCCGGCGGTCCATGTCGATGAGACGGAGGTCCTCCTCCATGAGGCGGCGCTCTATCTCGGCCTTGGACTTGAGCTCGTCGAAGGCCCGGCGTACGCTGCGGCGCATGTTCTCGAAGGCCGCCGCCACGGTCGCTATCTCCTCCGCGGCTTCCACGGGGGGAAGTTCCTGGTCGTAATTTCCGCCCGCGATGGACCGCGCCGAATCGGCCAGGGTCGATAGGGGCGCGGTGATGTCCCAGGCGTAGCGGACGAAGATCGTGAAGGCCATGAGCACGGCCGCGACCACGAGGGCCGCGTTGGTGGCCACCACCGCGCCTATCCGCCGCTCCAGGCCCGTGTACGCCTCGATCGAAGCCGCCAGGTTGCGCTGCTCGATGCGCTCGATGATGAGCAGGGCCAGCTCGGAACTCCGAACCGTGCTCTCGAACCGGGCGGTGTACGTCGCGATGCGGCCTTCGGCCTTGGCCTGCACCGCAACTTCCGCGTCCGAGAGGAAGCGGTCGACAAGGCCGGCGAGTTCGCGCTGGAGCAGGAGGGCCTCGTCGGCGTGGGCCTCCCGGGTGAGGCTCCGGGTGAGGTCGGAAAGGGCGGAGGCCCCGCCCCGGAAGGCATCGAGGTCGTATCCGCTTCGGGATGTGAGGTACCCCGACAGGGCCGAAGCCGAATGGGAGAGGCCCGAACGGATTTCCTCGATGAGCTGGTTGCGGGCGAAGAGGAGGCCGAGGCTCCGCGCCAGGGCCGCCGTCGCGAAGCCCGTATACAGAGTGGCCGCCCCTACGATCGTGAGCATGGAGACCGCGACCCCGAGCATCTTGCCGCGGAGGCTGGCCTGTCGCCTCATTCGGACGGGCTCCCCTTGGTCACGTCGAAATCCACCTCGATGACACCCGGTGGGAAGGCCCCCCCGTTCATCGAGGCGATCGCGCGTACCGCCTCCTGGCCGATGCGGCGAGAGTCCCGGACCAGGCTTGCCGTCACGACCCCGTTGCGCAGGTGGCGCAGGAGTTCCGGCGTCTCGTCGGCCCCGACGATGATGACCCTGCCCACGAGATCCCGGTCCAGGACGACCTGCGCCGCGCCGAGGGTGTCCCGGGAGGTGGCGCAGAAGATGGCGTTGATGGACGGCTCCGCCGCGAAAAGCGCCGCCGCCGCCTCCTCTCCGGAGAAACTGCCCGGCGCGGCTCGGACCGTCTTGAGGATGGCGGCGCCGGGGTAGGTCGCGACGGCCGCGGCCACCCCCTTGTACAGGGAGTCGTCCTCGGGCACCGCGGAGCTTCCTCCCGCGGGGAGGATGATCCCGATGCGGGCTTTCTGGGCCAAGAGGCCGGTGATGAGCCGGCCTCCGCCGAAACCCTGGAAGAGAGGGGCGGAGCCTATGAAACAGGGAAGGACTCCCGAGGGAGCCTCTTTTCCGACGGCGACGAAACTGACGCCTGCTGTCTCGGCCCGGGAGGATCGACCCTGGACGTCGTCGTCCCGGGCCGCGTACATGACGATCCCGTCGACCCGGGCGCGGAGGCCGATGTCGAACCAGCGCTCGGCCTCCTCGGGCGACGAGGGCGGGTAGCGCTCCACCTGGACCGCCGCATCGATGCCGGGGGCGGTTTCCGCGATTCCTTCCAGGAGTCGGGAGTAATAGGCGTCGTCGGATGCCGGCAGGATCACGAGGAGGTGGAGGCGGGCCTTCGGGGCGTGGTCCGAGCCGGAGATCCCCGCCGCGGCCAGCACCTCCCGCCCCTTGCGCACGAGGTCGGCGTTCAGGAAGGCCGCCCCCAGAAAGACAGCGCCGAAGAAGGCGGCTAGGATCCAGGCCATTCGCTTCATCGGATCGAGTATAGCACGAAGATCCTCGGGCGCCCCCTAGAATCCCGCGAGCAGGGCCTTCGCAGCCCGGCGGTGTTCCCGGGCCGCCTCGTTCCATCGGTACAG
>JBFZER010000279.1:0-15393 GCA_041306765.1 Spirochaetota bacterium
CTCTCCGGCCTGGGCAAGTCCTATGTCCCCGACGGCCTCGGGGCCGCCGGCGGGGCCGCCACGGCCTTCCCCAGCCCCTATACGCTGACGGTGGGGGGCAGGGGAGACTTCGTCCAGACGGAAAAATTCCGTGCCGGAGCCTCCCTGGACTTCTCGGCCCCGAGCTTCCAGAACCTCCTGGTAAACGCGGGCCTGGAGGGATCCTTCCGGGAGAAGGTGCTTCTTCGCCTGGGCTGGGGACTCAACGTCCACGAGATCCTGAACGGCCCCGCCGCCCTCCTGCCCTCGATCGGGCTTTTTGGGAAGTTCGAGCTCAACCGCAAGGCCGACGAGTCCTTCATCTCCAAGCAGGGATGGGATCGCAGCGAGATCCGCCCCGCCCTGGCCGTTAAGCCCCTGTACGACGGAATCTATGCCTATTCCGCGGGGGTCAACATCCCCCTGGGAGTGGTCGACCGGGAAGCCCCGGTGGTCCAGCTGACGTATCCGGAAACCCCCTGGGGCGCATACCATCTTTCCCCCAACTCGGACGGCAAGAACGACGAGATCGACCTGCCCCTGACCATCAAGGAGCGAAGGTACCTGGCCGGGTACACCATGACCGTGTACCGAGGAGATCCCTCGGAGACGGCATCGGCCCCGGCTTCCGGAGGAACCGCCGCGCCCGCAGAGGGCGCCGCTCCCGCAGAGGGGACCCCGGTCCGTGTCATCGGCAACAAGGAAAGCCGGCCCGAAACCTTGGGGCTGGCGGGGTTCTGGGACCGGGTCACCTATGTCAAGAAGGGCATCCCCGTGCCGGAGAAGCTGGTATGGAACGGCTTCACCGAGGAGGGCAAGCCGGCGCCGGACGGTCGGTACACGATCGTGGTGGAGGCCGTCGACGACAACGGCAACAAGGGCCTCAGCAAGGTGCATGAGGTATTCCTCGACTCCACTCCTCCTAAGGCGGAGATCGCAGCCCCCCGGGACGCGGCGGAGCTGATCTTCAGCCCCGACGGGGACGGCGGCAAGGATACCCTGACGATCCGCAAGACCGGATCCGTGGAGGATCTCTGGACGGCCCGGGTGCTGGACGCGGCGGGAACGGCGGTGCGCACGGTGGAATACAAGTCCTCCGCGCCCGCGGATTTCACCTGGGACGGCAAGAGCGACGCGGGAACCGTGGTGCCCGACGGGGTCTACTCCTTTACCCTGGAATCCACGGACCGGGCGGCCAACGCGGCGACCCGGCGCCTGGACAACATCGTGGTCAACACCCAGCAGCCGCCGATCGCGGTTGCCATCGACCTTTCGGCTTTCAGCCCCAACGGCGACGGGACCCGGGACGCCGTCGCGCTTCTTCCCAACGTGCCGATCCGCACGGGCCTGGCCTCCTGGCGCCTGGCCGTGCTGGACGAGGGCAAGGCGGAGAAATGGGGCCGCTCCGGGTCCGACGCGGCCTCCCTGCCGGAGCGCTGGTCCTTCGACGGCAAGGATGCGGCCGGCAAGCCCCTTCCCGAAGGGAACTACCGGGCCTTCCTGGAGGTCCGGTACGTGAACGGCTACAAGCCCTCCGCGACCTCCCCGCTCTTCCTCCTGGACGTCACGGCCCCCGCGGCCAAGGCCGTCGTGGAGCGCCCGGCCTTCAATCCCGCCGGAGCCGCCGGCCAGAACCTGGCGGTCCTGGCCGCCTCGGGCAGCCGGGAAGTCTCCTGGACCGCCGAGGTCGCGGACGCCGCGGGCAAGGCCGTCCGCTCCTGGACCTTCCTGGGAGAACCGGATGCCCGCATCGAGTGGGACGGGCGCGACGAAGCCGGCAAGATCGTCCCGGACGGGCGTTACTCCTTCCGCCTCAGGGCGGTCGACCGGGCGGGCAACACGGGAGCCTCGGCTCCCGTGGAGCTCCGGGTGGACACCGAAAAGAAGGCTGCGGTGGTCTCCTCCGACGCCCGGGCCTTCAGCCCCAACGGGGACGGCGTCAAGGACGCGGTCCGCATCCTCCCCGAGGTGCGCTCCACCGACGCCCCCGCCTCCTGGGAGGTCGTGGTGAAGCCGGCGGCGGGCGGCGGGGCCCTCCGCTCCTGGAAGGGAGCCGGGGCCGTGCCCCGTGAACTCCCCTGGAACGGAAAGACCGACTCAGGATCCCAGGCGCCGGACGGGCAGTACGAGGCGGCGCTTACGGTGCGGTTCGCCAACCTGGACGTAGCCGCGGCCTCTTCCGGGGCGATCGCCCTGGACACCGTAGCCCCGAAGGCCCAGGTCTCCGCGGAACCCCTGCTGTTCAGCCCCAACGGGGACGGCCGGAAGGATGAGGTCGTGATCAGCCAGTCCGCGGCGCCCGGGGACGAATGGCGCGGTTCCATCCTGGCCGGCAACGGCAAGGCCGTACGCTCCTGGACCTGGCGGGGGGCCCTCGCCCCGGTCTCCTGGGACGGCAAGGACGAGGAGGGAAACCCCGTGCCCGACGGCCGGTACTCCTACCTCCTGGCCAGCGAGGACGCGGCGGGAAACAAGGCCGAGTACCGGGTTGACGGGATAGCCGCGGACACCCGGGCGGTGCAGGTCTTCGTCACGGCCAACCGCGCGGGCTTCAGTCCGAACGGCGACGGCCGCTACGACGACATCCGGTTCAGCCCCATCGTCAACCTGCGGGACGGGGTGGAATCCTGGAAACTCGCGGTGACGGACGCCTCCGGCGCCGCGCGGAAATCCTTCTCGGGCACGGGCCTCGGCGCCCTGCCCCGGGAGCTGGTCTGGGACGGAAAGGACGACAAGGGCGCGGTCGCCCAGGGAACCTTCACCGCCGTCTTCACCGTCCAGTACGCCAAGGGGGACGCCCCCCAGGCCCGGACGGCTCCCTTCGTGCTGGATACCGAGGGGCCCAAGGTGCGCCTCCGGACCAGCCCGGAACTCTTCAGCCCGGACAACGACGGGGTGGATGACGAGCTCACCGTGGCCATCGCCATTGAGGACGCCAGTCCCATCGAGACCTGGCAGTTCGAGATCCTGGAATCCTCGGTGGAGGAGGGCGCGGGACCGGTCAAGCAGAGGCTCTTCACCTCCTGGTCGGGGACGGGAAATCCCACGGAACGCATCCTCTGGGACGGGCGCTCCAACAAGGGCGAGCTGGTCGAGGGCGCATCGGACTATCCTTACACGATGGCGGTGATGGACGCCTGGGGGAATTCGACCCGGGTGGACGGCAAGATCACGGTGGACGTCCTGGTGATACGGGACGGGGACCGCCTCAAGATCAAGGTTCCCTCCATCGTGTTCCGTTCGAACGGCGCTGATTTCAATGGCTTGCCCCAGGAGAAGACCGACCGCAACGAGGTAGTCCTCCGTCGCATCGCCCAGATCCTCAACCGGTTCCGGGACTACAAGATCCGGATCGAGGGCCACGCCAACAGCATCGGGAAGATTTTCGGATATTCCGCGGTCCAGGTGAACAAAGAGGAGACGGAAGAGCTGATCCCGCTGTCGACGAATCGCGCGGAAGCGGTACGGCGGCTCCTGGTTCAGTTCGGCGTGGACGCCCGCAGGCTCTCGGTCCGGGGGCTCGGCTCCAGCGAGCCGGTGGTGGATTTCAAGGACGCTGAGAACCGCTGGAAGAACCGCCGGGTGGAGTTCATCCTGATCAAGGAATAAGCCGCCCGGGCAAAAGCTGTCCAAATAGCCGACGGAGCTTTTCGGACAGCCCCGCGGATACTCATGCGAATCGGGGAGCGAAAGCTCCCCGATTCATTTCAGGATCGATTCCTGCAAACTTCTTCCCCCGGAGGGTGTCGAATAAGTATTATTGCCCTACGCAGCCTTTTCCGAAAACTTTGGAGGAGCGATGAACGAGCTTGACGGACACCAGATATACCGAGTATTTCGGGCGGGAGCGCGCCGCGTCCTGGGTATCAGGAAGGAACTGGACCGGATCAACGTGTTCCCCGTTCCGGACGGGGACACGGGCACCAACCTGGCCGCGACCCTGGCCACCGCGGTAGAGGGTTCCCGGCCCACGGACTCCGCCGTAAAGACCATGGAGAACATCGCGGACGCCGCACTTTCCGGAGCCCGGGGCAATTCGGGGGTCATCTTCGCCCAGTTCATCTCGGGATTCTACGAAGCCCTCACGGACGCCGCGACCATCAGCATGGAGAGGTTCGTGGCCGCCGTGGAGAATGCCCATTCCCGCGCCCGCTCCGCCATCGCCGATCCCCGGGACGGCACCATACTGTCCATGATCGGGGACTGGGCCTCCGCGCTCCGCGCCGGGCTCGGCAAGGCCCGGAACTTCCGGGAGCTCCTGGGCGGCACCCTGCCGGCTATGCGCTCCGCCCTGGCGGACACCCCCAACCGGCTGCCGGAACTGAAGGCCGCGGGGGTGGTGGACGCGGGGGCCAGCGGCTTCCTGGCCTTCGTCACGGGAGCCCATTCCTACGTGGAGGGCGGGGACGCGGCGGAGGAGTCCCTGGACCTCTCGGACCTGGACCAGGGCGGGGACGCCCCGGATCTGCACGACCTCACGGAACTCGGGCATCGATACTGCACGGAAGCCCTGCTGGTGGGGGACGGGCTGGACCCCGATTCCATCCGCGCGGAGGTCTCCGACCTGGGGAACAGCCTGATCGTGGCGGGCAACCGCCGGAAGCTCCGGATCCACCTTCATACGGACCGCCCCGCGGACCTGATCGAGCGCCTGTCGGCCAGGGGGGATGTCCTCCAGCAGAAGGTGGACGACATGAAGGAGCAGTTCCTGGCCGCCCACGCCCGCAAGTATCCCATAGCCGTCGTGACGGATTCCGGCTGCGACTTGCCCCAGGCACTCCTGGAGGAATACCAGGTCCATACGGTTCCCCTCCATATCCGGGTGGGCGAGGTGGAGTACCTGGATCGGCGCACCCTCTCCCCGGAGCGGTTCTACGAGCTCGCGGACAGGGCCCCCTCCTTTCCCAAGTCCTCCCAGCCCGCGGGCGCGGTCTTCCTCCGGACCTACCGCTTCCTGGCGGAGCACTATGATTCGATCATCGCCGTGCACCTGGCGGGCCGGCTGTCCGGCACCTTCGAGGCCAGCCGGCGCGCCGCCGAGCAGGTACGCGCGGAGACGGGAAAACGGATCGACGTGGTGGATTCCCGCCACCTGTCCGGGTCCCTGGGGCTGGTCGTCCTCCGGACCGCCCGGGCGGTCGCGGAGGGCCGGCCCCACGATCGGATCCTGGCGGAGCTCCCCTCCTGGTCCGACAGGGCGGACATCCTGGTGTCCGTTCGGACCCTGCGGTATATGGTGCGGGGAGGGAGGGTCAGCCCCCTGCAGGGCATGGCCGCGAAGATCTTGAACCTGAAGCCCATCGTGTCCCTGGAAAAGGACGGCTCCTCGAAGCTCTACGGCAAGGCCTTCAGCGTGGAGGCCAACCTCCGCAAAATCCTTGAGATGACTTCCGCCAAGCACCGGGAGAAGAAACTGCGGAATTACGCCGTGGTGCACGCCCACGATCCCGAAGGCGCCGCGATCCTGGCACGCCGCCTGGAATCCTCCCTGGGGTTCCCGCCGGAGTACATCATGGAGATATCCTCCGTCATCGCCCTGAACGCGGGGAGAGGCGCCCTGGCCGTGGTGTCCATGGCCGAGTAGATCTAGGTCTCTTCCCGGAGGTCCTCCGCGGTCTTGGCCGCCAGGATCCGCGCCACCCGCTCGGGCTGTTTCAGGGCCTGGGCGATCAAGGAAAGGGTGCGAAGATGGTCCTCGGGGGATTGCGAACTCGGCGCGCAGAGCAGGACCACGATGCGGACGGGCTCCTCCAGGGCCAGGAGCCGGAGTCCCGCGGGCTTGGCGCCGATCAGTACCCGGGGCTCCAGGATGTTGTCCACGTGGGCATGGAGCAGAAGGACCCCGGGATCCAGTTCGATGGGTTGTTTCTGGGCGATATCCGCGTAGATGCCCGTCAAGCGGTTCACGGTCCTCCGATCACCGGGAAACCCCCGTTCCAGGAGGATGCGGATGACGTCCACCACGGCGGCCGCGGGCAGGTCCGGAATGACCCGCCCGGTGTCCGCCAGGGATCGATAGAACAGGTCCGGGGGCGCGGCCTTCGGGGCTTCGGCGGTTTCCGCCGACCGGGCTTCCTCCGGTTCCCGCGGCATGTCGGGGAAAACCCCGGGGCCCGCGGCCTCCGCGGCGGACTCCGCCGGGGTCGCCGAGTAGGCTTGCGGCGGACCCTCGTCGGGCAGGTAGAAGACCAGCAGGGTGGAATTCGGGAAGGCCTCGGCGGCGTCCCGGGGCAGCTGCTCCAGGGAGGGGTGCCAGGCCAGCCGGCCCGGCCGGGGGCAGAGGAAGAGGAAGGCGGCTCCCTCGGGCTGTTTTTCGATCGCCCGGGGGAACTCCTTCCAGGATTCCAGCTCCAGTATATGGGGAGCGGAACCCCGCACCCGCTTCAGGGAATCCCGGATTCCTGAGGAGTCCGAGGCGAGGGAGATCACCGTCAGCTTGGCGGGCACCCCCCCCAGGACGCGGCGCATCAGGGCGTAGGCCCGGGCAGCGCCCGGGTTGCGTTCCACGAAGGGGGGAATGATCAGGACCAGGGCGGGGGATTCGGGCAGGGGCCTTCGAAGGCGGGCCACGACGGTGAGCTGCCGGCCGCCCGCCACGACCTGGTCGATCACGTCCCCGAAGATGGCGCCGGAGGGCCGGGGCGGACGGTTCCAGCCGACGAGCACGGTCGTGGCCTCCTGGTCCCCGGCGGCCTGCAGGATGCCCTCCGCGGCGTTCAGGCTGACGAGGGTGGAAGGCTTGACCGGGATCCCCTCGGACACTCCCTGGGCGATGGCCTGGGCCAGGACGGTCTCTGCCTGCTCCATGTCCCGGTCCGCGCTGGGGGAATCCTGGACCACGCAGACCGGAAGGATCGGCTCGGTGGACGCGGGATCCCGCATCAGGAACGCGAAGTCCGCCAGGGGACGCAGGGTCGAGGGATTCGAGACGGCTATCAGGATACGCTCCCCCGCCGGCCCGGCCTTGTCCGGGCCCCGGACGCCCTCCACCGCGAGTCCCGCCGCGGCTCTCCGGGTGACGAAGGGGCCCAGGGCGCAGGTCACGATGAACATCACCACGGTCCCGACCAGGACGGAGTCCCCGAGGAGCCCCAGGCGGTAGCCGACCAGGGCTGCGGCCAGGGTGGATGCCGTCTGGTTCACCGACAGCCCGAAGGAGATATTCACCTCCGCCAGGGAAAACCCGAAGATCGGCTTGAGGAACAGGGAAGAGGCGTACTTCGAGACCAGGATCACCCCCAGCATGACCGCCGCCAGCGCGGCCAGATGGAAGTCGGTGAACAAGGCCGAACCGTCGGACAGGACCCCGATGTAGAAGACGCACAGCGGGATGAACAGGGCTTCCCCCGCGAACTTCAGCAGGGACATCAGTCCGCTGCGCTCCGGGATATGCCGGTTGAGCAGGACGCCCGCGGCAAAGGCTCCCACGGCGGGCTCCAGTCCCGCGAGACCCGCGGCGGCGGAGCAGAAGAGGGCCACGGTCAGGGCGAACAGGAACTCGGAGGATCCTCCGGACTTGATGCGCCGGAAGAATCGGCTGATGACCGGCGGAAGGAGCAGGGCGGCTCCGGCGGTCCAGGCCGTGAGGATTCCGACGGTTTTTAGCCAGAACTCCCAGCCCGGCCCGGAACCCGCCGTCGTAAGGGCCAGGGCCAGCATCGCCAGGGTATCCGTGATCGCCGTCGCGCCGATGGAGGCGTATACCGCGCGGCTGCCCGAAAGACCCATGGCCTGGACGATCGGGTAGGGGAGCATGGTGTGGGAGGCGAAGAGGCTGCCGAACAGGATCGCGGGAACGACGGGCAGGCCGAAGGCGAGGACCCCGGCCGCGTATCCCAGCCCCAGGGGGATCAGGAAGGTCAGCCCGCCGAAGACGACGGCGTCCCCGCTCTTCCTGCGGAGCCGGCGGAGATCGATCTCCAGGCCCGCGGTGAAGAAGATGTACAGGAGCCCGAAGCCTCCCGCCGCTTCCAGGAAAGTCCCCGCCTCGAGGACCCCGAGGCCGTGGGGACCCAGAAGCATCCCCGCCAGGACGGTGCCGACCAGCCCGGGCAGGCGGGCCAGCTCCGCCAGGATGGGCGCGGCGAAGAGAGCAGCGAAGATAACGAAAAAGACGCCGACCGGGTCGGCGAGGGGGAGACTCAAGTCCATATGTAGATGCTAATGCGAGATAGCGGGGAGCGCAAGCGGGAAACGGTGAGCAGTGGACAGTGAACAGAAATGAACTGAGCGCCCGGTCGATCTGAATGCTGAAGCGTAGGACCTTTTCCGCGCCCTGGGGCCGCTTCCGTTCGCTGTCCACCGTTCACGGTTCACCGACTATCACCACCTCCGTCTCCAGTTCGTACCCGAAGCGCTCGAGGGCTTCCCGCCGGGCCAGGTCGATCAGGGCCCGCATGTCCGCAGCCGTGGCGGCGCCGGGATTCACGAAGATGTTGGCGTGCTTTTCCGAGACCGCGGCCGTGCCGAGCCTTCGACCCCGGAATCCGAGCTCGTCCAGGATCTTCCCGGTGGGCCTGCCGAAGCGTCGGTCGTTCTTGAAGACGCTGCCGGCGCAGGGGAAGTCGAAGTGCCCCTTGGAAGCCCGGTCCGCTTCCAGTTCCCGCATGCGGGAACGTATCGCGTCCGGGTTCCCGGGAACCAGGCGGAACTCCGCGCCCAGGACCACGGCGCCGGCCAGCCGGCCGCCGGGCATGAAGGGGGTGCGCTTGTAGGCCCACTCGCCCCTTTCCGGGACGAGGGATCCGAGCCCCCCCTCCGTGTCCAGGTAATCCACCCGGGCCATCACGTCCGCGAACTCCCGCTCGTAGCACCGGGCGTTCATGTAGGCGGCGCCGCCCGCGGACCCGGGAAGTCCCGCGGCAAATTCCAGCCCCGAAAGCCCCGCCTCCGCCGCGGTTCCCACGAGGTCGACCACCGGGACGCCGGCTCCCGCCTCGATCCCCGTTTCGGTGAGCCGCAGGCCGGCCAGGCCCCTCGTGGACACCACGAGCCCGCGGATCCCGCGGTCTCCGACCAGGAGGTTGGCTCCGCCCCCCAGAAGGAAGACGGGCAGGCCCTCGGACCGGGCCGCGGCCAGAAGGGCGGCCAGGGATTCCCCGGTGCGGGGCTCCGCCAGGGCGTCCGCGGGACCCCCGATCCGGAAGGTCGTGCGCCCCGCGAGGGGCTCGTCGTAGAACACAGGGCCGTCGAACTTGATTTTTTCCAGGAATTCCCGTACCGTAGGCATGTCCCGCATTCTACAGGAAATCGTTCGCGCCCCGCAACGCGGGCCGACAGCCGCCCCCGGAACCGTCAGGAGGCTTCCCCGTGCATCCGATCCGGCTCTTCAACACCCTCGGAAGGGAACTCCAGGAGTTCCAGCCCATCCATCCCGGGAAGGTCGGATTCTACGGCTGCGGCCCCACGGTCTACAACTTCGCCCACATCGGCAACCTCCGCATGTACGTCTTCGAGGACACCCTCTCACGTTCCCTCCGGTACCTCGGGTACGAGGTGAAGCATGTGATGAACATCACCGACGTCGGACACCTCACCGGGGACGACGACACGGGGGACGACAAGATGGTCAAGAGCGCCCGGGAGCGGGGCAAGAGCGTCCTGGAGGTGGCCCGGTTCTATACCGATGCCTTCTTCGGGGATACGGAGCGCCTCAACATCCGGCGGCCCGACGTGGTCTGCAAGGCCACCGAGCACGTGGGGGACATGATCGAGCTCATCCGGCGGATCGAGGCCAGGGGGTATACCTATTTCGCCGGGGGCAACCTCTATTTCGACGTCTCCCAATTCCCCGCCTACGGCCGGCTCGCCCTCCTCAACCTGGGGGACCTCAAGGCCGGGGCCCGGATCGAGGTGGACTCCAACAAGCGCAACCCCTACGACTTCGTGCTCTGGTTCACCAAGGGCAAGTTCGAGAACCAGGCCCTGGTCTGGGACAGCCCCTGGGGCACGGGGTACCCGGGTTGGCATATCGAGTGCTCCGCCATGAGCATGAAGTACCTGGGCGAAAGCATCGACATCCACGCCGGGGGGATCGACCACATCCCCATCCATCACACGAACGAGATCGCCCAGTCCGAGGCCGCCACCGGCAAGCCCTGGGTTAGGTACTGGCTCCACGGGGAGTTCCTGGTCCTGGACAGGGGCAAGATGTCCAAGTCCGCGGGCGGCTTCCTGACCCTGCAGTCCCTGGTGGACGCCGGGTACGAGCCCCTGGACTACCGCTACTTCGTGCTCGGGGGCCACTACCGCTCCCAGCTCCAGTTTTCCTTCGAGGCCCTGGACTCCGCCCGGGCCTCCCGGCGTTCCCTTTCGGACCGGGTCCGGTCCCTGCGCGCCCAGGCCGAGCCGGCTTCTGCGCCGCCCGCCGCAGGCAAGGCCCGCGCCTGGCTGGATGCCTTCGCCGACCACCTGGCGGAGGACCTTGCGGTTCCGCGGGCCTTGGCCGACCTCTGGGGGCTCCTGCGGGATCCCGAGGTTCCCCCCGCGGAAGCCCTGGCCGCGGCCTTCGAGATGGACGGGGTGCTCGGCCTGGGCCTCCGGGAGGCCGCCGAGGCCGTTCCCGGGGAAAAGACCGCCGGTCCCGAGCTGGCCGCGGAAATCGAGCGACTCGTGGCCCAGCGGTCCGAAGCCAAGAAGTCCCGGGACTGGGCCCGGGCGGACGCCATCCGGGACTCCCTCAAAGCCCGGGGAGTGCTTCTCACGGACGGTCCCGCGGGGACGACCTGGAAGCTCGCGTGAGGGCCGTGTAACGATCATGAGCGGGGCTTTGTTTACCAGAGAGGAAGGTTTCGGTCCGGAGCGCGTTCGCGCGCTCTACGACGCCGTGTTCACCCTGCTCTACCGCGTCGCCGTACGGATCACCGGTTCGGAGGAGGCCGCCCAGGACGTCGTGCACGATTCCTTCGAGCGGCTGCTGGAAAAGCGCATCCCCTTTCCTACCCAGGACGACGCCAAGTACTGGCTCATCCGGGTGGTCAAGAACAACGCGCTGAACTGGGCCAAGCGGAAGGGACGGGAGGCCCGGGCCTACGAGAGGTACTTCCGGGAATCGGACGAGGAATCCTCGTCCGCCGAAGACGAGACCCTGCGGCGGTTCAGCGCGGAAGAAGTGAAGGAAAACCTTGAAAAACTGCCGGAGAATCTCCGAATGGTGCTCATTCTCAAGGAATACGGTTTATTGAACTATAAAGAGATCGGCCGCGTATTGGGGATCAGCGAGGGGAACGTGAAGGTCCGGGTGTTCCGGGCCCGGGAAGCGCTCCTCTCCCTGTTCCGGGAGGGCAACCGGGATGTGTCCTGACCGCGAAATTCTTTCCGCCCTCGTGGACGGCGAGGTTCCGTCCCCGTGGAACGAGAAGATCCAGAAGCACCTGGAGACCTGCGAAGGGTGTTCCCGGATCGTCCGGGAGTACCGTTCGACCTCGGAAGGTCTGGGCGGCTCGCCCGTCCCGGAACCGGAGGCCGCCCGCGACGCGGTATGGGCCCGGCTGGCCGAGTCTTCCCGCAGCCGTCGACCGGAGCCCCTCTGGAAGGCCCGCTTCGCCGTGCCCCTACCCGTAGCCGCCGCCGCCCTCTTCGCGGTGGCCGTGCTCTCCACCCTGGTCGTCACCTCCCGGCGGGAGAACAACGCCCTGCGCATGGCCGTCTTCGCGGCCACCGAGCTGACCCAGCCGGTCAACCAGGCCTCCGCCATGGAGTCCGTCCTCCAGTTCCTGGAAACCCAGGATTCCCGCATCACCGTCACGGTCCAGCTGCCGCCCGGGGCGGGACTTGAGTCCTACGGGAAACCGGTCTTCATGAAGGCCCCGGACCTCGCTCCCCTGATCCTAGAGGGCGGAAAATGAACGGTTCCCGGCCCCGGCAGGCCTGGAGCGCCTTCCCGGGCATGGCGATGCTGGCCTTGAGCGTGGCCGTCTCCTCCGCGGGCGCCCAGGGAGGATCCGCCATACCGGAAGCCCTGCAGGACAAGGCCCTGACCATCACGGTGCATACCCAGGTTCCCGAAAGCCCGGTCGCTCCGGCCTGGGAGGCCCGGGAGGTCAAGTCGACCCTCCCGGGTTCCGCGGTCGCCGTGAAGCTGGTCGGGGAGTCCCTGGTCGTCCTGATCCACGTCACGCCGTACCAGGGGCCGGACGGCCTGATGCTCGTGACCCAGGCCCAGGTCTGGATCAAGGACAAGGATTCCATCCTTTACCATACTGCCCTGAACACCCTGAAGGTGGCCTTCGGGGAACCCGTGGTCTTCTATCCCCTCGGGGAAGGGAAGGGGAAGACCCCGCTCCGGGTGGTCATCGTCATCCAACCCTTCCAGAAGCCCGCTGTTCCGGCGGGTCCGGTTTCCGACCCGCCCAAGACTCCATGAGCAAGTCCTTCCCGGCCGGCCCTGATCGCAGACGGGGCGCGCGCCTTGCGACCCTCGCCATCGCGGCCCTGGCCGCCGCGTCCGCCGGGATAGCCCTGACGCTCTGGCTCCGGGAGCGGTCCCGTCCCGTGATCGTGGCCCTGGATCCCTCGATCGGGGAACCCGGGGGAGTCATGCGGGTGGTGGGGCGGAATTTCGGGCCGGATAGGGGAGAGAACAGGGTCGAGATCGCGGGCGTATCGCCCACGGCCTCCTCCTACCTTTCCTGGAGCGACGAGCTCGTCGAACTCCGGGTTCCCGTCACCGTCAACTCGGGCCTGGTCTACGTGCAGACGAAGAACGGCCGCAGCCGTCCGAGGCTGTTCATGAACCGCGACCGGCTTCCACTCCGGCCCCAGGGCCTGCTCGCCTCCAAGTCCGGGCCCGCCGTCGAAGCCCTCTCGGCGGCCCAGGGAACCGTGGGATCCCTTTTGACGATCACGGGTCTCAATTTCGGGGCCAACCGTGGGGAGGGCCGGGTGGAGTTCGCCTGGACCGGGGATTCGGGGTTCTCGAACCCGGGCCCGGAGGAGGCCTCGGCATTCGCGAGGGCGGAGGAGCTATCCCTGGCCTATGAATCCTGGACGGACAAGGAGATACAGGTCCGGGTGCCGGACGGTGCCGCCACGGGGGGGGTCCGGGTCGTCACGGAAAAAGGTGCCAGCGACGCGATCTTCTTCCGCGTGGACGGCGGGCCGGGCTCCAAGGTCTTCCACGACCGCAGGACTTATTCCGTCTCGTACTTCGTCAGCCTGACCAAGGTCAAGGCGAGCGGGGAGAACGAGCTCTACCTCTGGATACCCCGCCCCGCCGAATCCGCAAGCCAGAGGGGCGTCCGGATCCTCTCCCAGTCCCATGTCCCCATGGTGCCGGATTACCGCGGCGTCGCGATCTACCGCCTCCGGGACCTCCGTACGGACGCCCCCGTCACGGTATCCCAGAGCTACATAGCCCAGGTCTACGCGGTCAGCACGGAGATCCGGGCGGACTCGGTCCGGCCGCCGCCGGAGCCCGCCCCGGCCCTGTACTCCCGGTATACCGTTCCGGACGGCCGGGTTCCCTCCGGGGACCCCGCCCTGGCCGCGGCGGCCAAGAAGGCGATCGGCAGGGAGAGAAATCCCCACAGGATCGCGGAATCGTTGTATTCTATGCTCCTCCGGGAAGTGGACTACACGGCGGACCATGTCCATGAATCCCCCCTGGAAGCGTGGAAGGATAAGACCGCGGATTCCTACTCCATGGCCCTGTTGTACTGCGCCCTGCTCCGGTCCGCCGGGGTGCCGGCCCTCCCGGTTTCCGGGTTCCTGATCGGGAACGACCGTACCGCGGTTCGCCACTTCTGGACGGAGTACTATCTGTACGGTCTTGGCTGGGTACCCGTGGACCCGGTGCTGGGATCCGGGGCGGTAATTCCGGGATTCGAGGCTCCCATCGAGGACCGGACCCGGTACTTCGGGAACCTGGACAACCGGAGGCTGACGATTTCCCGGGGGGTAGTCGAGTTGGCGCCCATGACCCCCGGCGGGCGCACCGCGGTCAAGGAACGGCAGTTTGCCCTGCAGGACCTGTACGAGGAGGCGTCCGGGAAGCTGGAAGCCTACAGCTCGTTCTGGAGCGACTTGGAAGTCACGGGGGTGTACTGACCGCGGCGCTCGCCCGGTCGCGCAGTCCCGAAAAAAAGGAGCGCACATGTCCCACATCGAATCCTACGATCCCGAACTCTGGAAGGCCATGACCCTGGAGCGGAAGCGCCAGAGGGAAAAGCTGGAGCTCATAGCCAGCGAGAACTACGCCAGCCCGGCGGTCCTGGAGGCCGTGGGCTCCGTGCTGACCAACAAGTACGCCGAGGGCTACCCCGGGAAGCGCTACTACGGCGGCTGCGAGTTCGTGGACATGGCCGAGAACCTCGCCCGGGACCGGGCCAAGGTCCTGTTCGGGGCGGATCACGCCAACGTCCAGCCCCATTCCGGCAGCCAGGCCAACATGGGGGTCCTCTACGCCGCCCTCAACCACGGGGACGTGATCCTGGGCATGGACCTGGCCCACGGCGGGCACCTCACCCACGGCTCCCCGGTTTCCTTCTCCGGCCGACAGTACAAGGTCGTCCGGTACGGGGTGAACCCGGACACGGAGACCATCGACTACGACGAGCTGGCCCGGATCGCCCGGGAGTCCAAGCCCCGGCTGATCATCGCCGGCGCCTCCGCCTATTCCCGGGTCCTGGACTTCCAGAAATTCCGGGCCGTCGCGGACGAGGTCGGCGCCTTCCTCATGGTCGACATGGCCCACATCGCGGGGCTCGTGGCGGCGGGATTCCATCCCTCCCCCGTGGCCCTGGCGGACTTCACCACCACCACCACCCACAAGACCCTCCGGGGTCCCCGGGGAGGCATGATCCTGATCGGGAAGGACCGGGAGAACACCATCGGCGCCGTGGCGCCCAAGAGCGGACGGCCCAAACAGTGGTCCGAGGTCCTGGACGGGATGGTCATGCCCGGGATCCAGGGCGGTCCCCTGATGCACGTGATCGCCGGCAAGGCCGTAGCCTTCAAGGAAGCCCTGGAGCCCTCCTTCAAGGATTACATCCGCCAGGTGGTGGCCAACGCCAAGGTCCTGGCGGCTTCCCTGGCGGAGGGCGGGGCCCGGATCGTCTCCGGCGGAACGGACAACCACCTCATGCTGGTGGACCTCTCCCCCCTGGGCATCACGGGCAAGGAGGCGGAAACCTGGCTGGACGCCGCGAACATCACGGTCAACAAGAACGGCATCCCCTTCGACCAGAAGAGCCCCTTCGTCACCTCGGGAATACGGGTGGGAAGCCCCGCCGTGACAACCCGGGGAATGAAAGAGCCCGAAATGCGGCAGATCGCCGGGTTCATTGTGGAGGTCCTCAAGTCCAAGGGGGACGAGAAGGTCCTGGCGGCCGTGGCCGAGAAGGTCCTGGGGCTTACCAAGCGCTTCCCGGCCCCCGC
>JBFZER010000280.1:0-3410 GCA_041306765.1 Spirochaetota bacterium
CGTGAACCTCTCAGGAAAGGATGGTTGCGCGGAAAGAAGGGGCCGGCCGCCGGCCGGCCCCCGGAAGCTCACATCACCACTTCGGGATGGGATAGATCGGGGCCGCGTCCTTGAACTCGTAGGGGAACACGGTCTTATAGGCTCCGTCCTGGAGCTGGGAGATAACGCTCTTGGCCATCATGTTCTGGCCGCCCGGGGACTCGAACTTGACCTTGCCGCCCATGGACAGGGGGCTGTCGAAGGTGGCGGTGCGCAGGACCTCGGCCACCTTCTCGGTGTCCAGGGTGCCGGCTTTCTCGATGGCCAGGGCCAGGACGTAGATGGCCACGGCTTCCTGGATGGAGTTGGAGTCGAAGGGCACCCCGACCTTCTTCATGAAGTACGCCTCCACCGGGGCGACGCCCTTCATGAACCGGGCGCCGAACTCGGGGGTGTAGCCCGCGGATCCCATGAAGCCCCAGCCGTCCTTGCCCAGCTGCTCGTTGATCTTCTGGTCCTGGTAGCCCGAGCAGAAGTTGATGGCGATCTTGGGCTTCCACTTGAACTGCTTCATGGTCCGGACCATCAGGGAGTAGTCCGCGCCCAGGACCGCGCCGAAGAGCGCGTCGGGATTCGCGGCCTTGAGCTTCTGGATCTCGGAGTTCAGGTTGGTGGCTCCGACCGTGAAGGGGACGTCCGCCACGACCTTGTAGCCGGCCTTCTGGGCGTGGGCCTTGGCCTCGTCCGCGGCATGCTTGCCGAACTCGGTGTTCTCGTAGATCACGCCCACAGTCTTGATCCCGGCCTTCTTGGACTTGTTGAGCTCGTCGAACCAGTGGACGAACTCGATGGCTTCGATCCGGTCCGTCGGGGCCAGGCGGAAGAAGTACTTGAGGTCCCGCTCGGTCAAGGCTGCGGAGCTGGAGGCTCCGCACATGAAGATCTTCGAAAGGCGCTCGGCCACGGCGCTGGCGGGCTTGGAGGCGGAGGAGTTGTAGGAGCCGATGACGGCGAAGACGCCCTCCTGCCCGTAGAGGCGCTCGGCCTCGGACTTGGCCACGTCCGGCTTGCCCTGGTGGTCCGCCTTCACGAGCTCGATCTTGTACCCGTCCAGAAGCCCCGCCTTCTTGGCTATGGGCAGGTCCAGGTCCGGGTACACGCCGTTGATGATGTCCACGATGGTCTCGACCGCCGCCTGGCACCTCTGGCCGGCGGTGGCTACGGGACCGGTCATCGGGAACAGAGTCCCGATCTTGATGACCTTGTCCTGCGCGCCCGCGGATGCGATCAAGGCGAGCGCGAGGATGACTGCGGCGAATTTCCGCATCGAAGCCTCCCGGGGACTCGAAGCCCCCCGTATAAAGGTTTCCGGGAATCCGAGGATCCCCGCTCCGGACATGGCTGTACCCTCCCGAAGTTTCTTGGAAGAGGTTTAGTCATGCCGTGTAGAATGATCTTCACTTGATATATTAGATCTGTCAAGATAAAAAATGGACGAAATGGACGAATCTTCTCAATCCATCGCCCTCACCTCACCGCTCGCCGAGCGAAGCTCGGCGCCTTGGTGCCGGCATCCAGCCGGCCTCCCGGCATTGGACACCCCGCCCCCGTTCGGCTATGATCGGAACCAGGGGGAACGCCATGACCCAGCGCAACGGTATCGTCCTGCGGCTCTCGGCCTTCGAAGGCGCGGACACGGAGGCGGCCCGGCCGTGCGGCCCGGAGATGGAGTTCCACGTGCTCCGCAAGCTGCGCGGGGAGCACAAGCTGGACGAGGCTCTCTTCACCATAGCGGGAAACGTCATCTTCCCCAACTTCTACGCCTCCCGGGTCCTGGCCCGGACCCTGAACTCCCGGCCCTCCGTACAGGCCCACCCGGAGCGCTCCGTCAAGGCCGGCCGTCTGAACGCCATGGGCCTGGTGGACGAGATCCTCCACTTTGTCTGCGCCAAGTTCCGGGCCTCCGTAGCCCCCGACGCCTTCGTCGGGGCCCTGGCCGCGGTGGAGAAGGCCGTGGGCAAGGCCCAGGTCGACGCTCTTCTTCTGGCCTTCACCACGGAATTCCCGCCCCGGGCGGTGTACCAGGGCAAGGCGGACGAGGACGCGTGGCTGGCGGGGTCGACCGACGGAGTCCCCAACAAGGTCCTGGCCCTGGAGGAACTCCTGCTCCTCAAGCTGGCCAACGACAATCCCGCCTTCGAACCCTTCAAGGAACTCTTCGACGACTCGATCCTTCGGGGCGCCACGAAGTACCTGCCGGCCCTGGAAAGCCTGGAGACCTTCTTCGACGGGCTTCCGCCCTTCGGCCCGGAAAAACAGCCCCTGGTCAAACTCCTCCGCTGCCCTGTGGAGGCGGCGCCCTACTCCCTGCCCGGACAGCTGGATTACATGCGCCGGAACTGGGGGCTCCTCCTGGGGCCCCTCCTGGCCCGGATCCTGGGCGGCCTGGACATGATCAAGGAGGAGGAGAAACCCTTCTTCCCCGGCCCCGGCCCTTCCCGGGTCTACGTCTACGAGGGCATGGAGCACGAGTACGAGCGCTTCACCGAGGACAAGGACTGGATGCCCCGGGTGGTGATGATGGCCAAGAGCGTCCTCGTGTGGCTGCACCAGCTGTCCGTAGCCTACGGCAGGACCATAGACCGGCTGGACCTGATCCCCGACGAGGAGCTGGACCTTCTGGCCTCCCGGGGCTTCAACGCCCTGTGGCTCATCGGCATCTGGGAACGGTCCGACGCCAGCCGCCGGATCAAGCAGCTCTGCGGCAACCCCGAGGCCGCGGCCAGCGCCTACAGCCTCTTCGACTACGAGATAGCCGGGGAACTGGGGGGCTGGTCCTCCCTGCACAACCTCCGGGAGCGCTGCGCCTGGCGGGGCATGCGCCTGGCGGCGGACATGGTGCCCAACCATACGGGCATAGACTCCGAGTGGGTGCGGAACCGGCCGGACCTATTCGTGCAGTCGGACCGCCCGCCCTTCCCGGGCTACTCCTTCAACGGGGAAAACCTCTCCGCCGACCCCTCCGTCGGGGTCTGGCTGGAGGACCACTACTACAACCGTTCCGACGCGGCGGTGGTCTTCAAGCGGGTCGACTTCCGCACCGGGGACACCCGCTTCCTCTACCACGGCAACGACGGCACGGGGATGCCCTGGAACGACACCGCCCAGATCGATTTCCTCAAGCCCGATGCCCGGGAAGCCGTGGCGGAGCGCATACTCCACGTGGCCAAGGCCTTCCCCATCATCCGCTTCGACGCGGCCATGGTCCTGGCCAAGCGCCACTTCCGCCGGCTCTGGTACCCCGAGCCCGGATCGGGCGGGGACATCGCCTCCCGGGCGGAGCACGCCCTCACCCGCCGGGAATTCGACGACCGCCTGCCCGAGGAGTTCTGGCGACAGGTCGTGGACCGCTGCGCCCGGGAGGCGCCGGA
>JBFZER010000281.1:0-9712 GCA_041306765.1 Spirochaetota bacterium
GTGTAACAAATAGCATACAACCTATAAACACAATGAATCCCGCGACTCCTTCAGTAGTCTCCGCTCCTTCGGAACTTCGAAGGGCGGCCCGTCTAAGGCTGGTGGTACGGTACAAGAAGACGGGGGCTGCCGCGTTTTTGCCGCATCACTCCATGATCGATCTGCTATATCGGGCATTCCAGTTGGCCGGTCTCCCCGTCGTGTTCTCCGAAGGTTTCAACCCCCTGCCGAGGTTGGAAATCGAGGAACCTCTGCCTCTCGGGATGGCATCCCTGGAAGACTACTTTTCCGTCCTTCTACATTCACCCGTCGAGGAACCTGCCATCGCAGAAAGTCTGAATCGATATTTCCCCGTGGAAATCCAGGCTGATTTCGCCCGTTCTTTCCCCGTCGTCGAGGGTTTCAAGAATAGATCCCTATCTTCCCTTTACTGGGGATCCGATTTCGAATTCGAGGGCGCGGAGCCGGTGGTAGCACAGAAGCTTTCCAGAAACATCGAAGATCCCCGACTATCCGGATCGAGTGTTCAATGGGATGCCACTTCGCAGCACTCTCTCATTCTTCGGTTGAAATCCGGCGGCAGCCGCGAAGTCGGTTTCGGATCCGTATTCGAAAAAACCTTCGGTCAGCCGTTCCCGAGCAGTCCCGTTCGCGTGATCCGTGTTCGTCAATGGGCCGAAGCGGGATGCGGTCCTGTATCGTATCTCGACGCCCTGGATTCATTGTATGCCGGGGTTCGGGAACAATCATCGACAAGGAGCGAGCCTTAAGGGCGGCCGGCATTTCCTGACCCGTCAAAGATATGTTTTAGTCGACAGAATGTACATTATAAGAAGCTATTAATCTACATCCACAGGCAGGCTTATCAGGCTTCCGTTGAACCATATGGGTTGACTATATACTTCTGTCACGCCATTGGCAGTTGATATCCCGTACGCAAGCACATAGCATTGCATATATGTCGTCGGTGAAATCTCCGTATATTGCCCTTCTTTCAGATCCGTAGAATTGGGGAACAGTTCCAGATCAGAAAAACCATCTTCCTCGGAAGCGCCGACGCTTCGGGTAACCGAACAGGACAGACCTGGGCTCGTGGCCACGGTAGCGCTGGACGGTGCGAAACCTATAGTGACACCTGTAGTATTTCGGGAATCGAACGAAATTTCGATTTCAAAAGGATCATCTCGCTCAAGGGGGTTGGTAACGGTCAATAGCGGCTGACCGTCAAGTAAAAGCTCCCGATATCCGAGAGTGCTCAGAAGTTTGGAAAAGATAGTAGTTGGACTGCTGCTATACATTGAATCAACCGTTCCCCTATCCAGAAGTGCTTGAGAGTCCGACTCGTAAAATCGATACACCGCTCGGTATCCGCGGAATACCAAAGGATCGTTTTCCGTGTTGTTCTCGAAATGAAGTGTTGTACCGCTTTGATAGACATTTACTGGAGGACCCAGGTATACATACTCTTCCAATCCGCAGGATGAAGTGATACTACCCGCGGCGATGAGGAAGGAAACAAGCCGGATGCGGGCGCCGATACTCCTTGGCCTCCCGTACATGTGAGGTATCACCCCCTCCCCTTCAATCGTCCTTCCTGCCCTTCTTGCGGGCTCCGGGCGCCTCCGCGACCTTGGGCGGCTCCAGGGGCTCCAGGCAGTCCACGAGTTCGTAGATCCCCACGGGCTTGTTCTTTCCCTTGACTCGTATATTGTCCAACTCCCGGACGATGAACTTGTCCTTCACAAGACCGTAGGTGAACTCGCTGACGATGACCTGGGTTCCGTATTCCTTGTTGGTCGCCTCCAGGCGGGAGGCCAGGTTCACATGGTCGCCCGTGAGGGTGTAGTTCATGCGCAGGGGGGAGCCCATGTTTCCCACGGTGATGATCCCGGAGTTCACGCCTATGCCCACGTTGATCCGCCTGGGTTCGGGCCAGGACGCGTTGAGCTCCTTGAGCTTGTTCATCATGGCCAGGGCGCACTTGCAGCCTCGAACGGCGTGATCGACCTGGGGAAGCGGGGCTCCCCAGAATCCCATGATGGCGTCTCCGATGTACTTGTCCAGGGTTCCGCCGTAGTCCATGAGGAGGTTCGTCATGGCGGTGAAGTACACGTTCAGGTGGTTGACGAGTTCCTGGGGAGCCATGTTTTCCGACAGGGTCGTGAAGCCGCGGATGTCGGAGAAGAAGACGGTGAGTTCCTTGTCCTCGCCGCCGAGCTCCGGAGGGTCGTCCACCAGCCGATCCACCACCCGGGGGCTCACGTACTTGCCGAAGGTCTCCCGCATCTGCCGCTTGTCCTTCTCCTCGGTGAGGGCCCGGTACACGATCACGGATACGAAGGTGAACAGGGTCGCGAAGGCGGGCATCGTATAATTGAGCAGATATGCCGAGCTGTCGAACAGGGCGGAGGCTACGAAGAAGTAGACTATGACCGACAGGAGGGTGTACCCCACCCCTATCAGGGCCGAGAGGCGCGAGACCAGGAAGGCGGTGACGAGCACCATGCCCGCCAGGATCAGGGTATCAACCCACGCCGGAGCCTTGTGGATGAAGTTATCCATAAGGATCGTATTGAGCGCGTTGGCGTGTATCTCGATACCGTACATGAGACCGTAGGGAGTGGGTTTCTCGTCTTCAGCCATGCCGCTGGCGAAGGCGCCTACCATCACGATCTTGTTGGGCACACCCATGGTCCGGCGCCACCCGTCGGGATCGGGCCCCGGCGCTTTTTCCGAATAGCCCGCATAGGATCTCACCGGGAAGGTCTGGTGTCCGTCCATGCTTTCGCTGGAGCGATGGCCCATGTAGTTGACCATCATCTGGCCGTACTCGTTGATCGGGATCCGGATCTCGGGAACCTCCCGCAGCACGGCTTCCTTCGTGATTTTCCCTTCCTTGTCGTATTCCTCCCGGGAGACGACGATGGTGTACGGCACCCATTGTCCGCTTTCGACGTCGAACTTCTTCGGGGAGGGTATGCGGATATGCTCTCCCAGCACGACTTCGATCTCGTCCAGGGTCTTGCCGAGGTAGTCGATGGCCAGCGACAGGGTGATGGCGGGCACGAAGGTATCCTGGAACAGCCGGACCACATGGTACTCCGCGTCCGGCACGCCGTCCTGGTCCGTGTCATCGATCTTGAGGGGAGCCCGCTTGGCCATCGTCTCCTTGAGGGCGGCGAAGGACTCCGCGGTGAGGGGAACGTCGATGGCGTGGTAGGTGCCCTCCTCGTCCTGCCAGGCCAGGCGCTCCAGGGCCTTTTCGTCCACCGAGAATCCGGGGCCCAGGTCGTCGAGCTTGAGGATGCCCTTGAGGACGGAGGACTTGATCACCAGCGGCTGCCGACGGTAGATCTTGTCGGAATCCGCCACGAAATTCGCGTGCCCGTAGCCCCGGGAAGCCCGACCGTAGGGTTCCAGGGGGGGCTCGTACCCGTAAAAGCCCGGAACGGACTTCCAATCCCCCTGTATGTCGCGGATGGCTCCCCAGGTTTCGTACAGGGCCTTCTGCCGGTCCTCCAGCGCCGTCTCGTCGGCGGTCAGGGAGGGAGACGCCATGAGGACAGTCTCCAGGAATACCCTGCCCGACTTCTCGACGCTCTCCACCAGCAGCGCGTCGTTCGCGGGATTCCTGTCCGGATCCACGAAGAAGATATCCAGGAAGAGGGCTCGCTCCCGATTGTCCTGGTTCTTGATCCGGGCGAAGGAGTTGACAAGATCCGCGTGGACCCTGCGCGGGAAGGGCCAGTTACCGTACCGGGAGAGGGTGTTGAAGTCGACGCCTACGATCAGGATGTCCTCGGAGATCTTGACGTCCCGGTCCGTCTGTACGGTGCCTTCCTGGAGGGTTTTTTTCTCCTGGGTGGTCTTCAATATGAAAAAAGTGTCCAGGACCTTGAGTTCCAACTTGGCCAGGAGCCCGGTCTGGTAGTTGAGGAGCAGGAAGACCCCCAGGACCATGCAGCCGATGATCAAGCCGAACCACCGGGCATCCAGTATTTTGGGACGCTTCTTCGCCATGCTCGCCTCCTGGAAATAACGACGGCCCGGGTAGTCCCGGGCCGTCGGTTGCTGGCTGTTTCCGATCTACGGGAGAAGTCCCCGGGACTTGAGGAGGATTATACGGTTCCGGGCGAGCTTTGTCCAATCGTTATCGGGATAGGCGGCGATGAGCTTCTCGTATTGGACCTTGGCTTCGTCGTACTGCTTGGTCTCCTCGTAGAGGGTTCCCAGGGCAAACTGCGCGTGGGGTATGCCCACGGTTTGGCCCGCGGAATCAATAACCTTCTTCCAAAGCTCGATGGCGGCCGAGGTATCCTGCCGTTCCTCCGCGGCTGCCGCGGCTTCCTGCAGGGCGAAACCGGCCAGGAGGCTGTCCTTGTCGAGATCGGCGGCCTGCCGGAAGAGCTTTTCCGCGGAGACCCAGTCCCCGTTCCGGGCATGGATACGGCCGGCCAGGATCGCGGCCTTCTGGCCGGCGTACCGCTTGCCGTACTTCGAGTGGATGGACTCGAGTTCGGCCAGTATTTCATTGGCCTTTTCCGTGGAAGCCGGTCCGCTCTCCATGGCAAACCATTCCCCCAGGGACACTTCGACCTTCTCGAGGGCCTGGGCGGATCGGCTGTCGATCCGCTCGTCCGCGATGGTCCATACCGCCGCCGCCACTACGGCCGCGAGGGCTGCGGCGAATACGGATAACACGACTCCGCGGTTCTTCCGCAGGAAGTCGTTCAACCGGGCGTGGATGCTGGGTTTTTCCTCGCGGGCCGCCTTGATCGGCGCCGCGGAATCCTTAGAGGCCATATATCACTCCTTGTAGTCGTTTATCGAAAGTTCCTTGATCAACCGGGATAGATAGGTTCTCTGAATGTCCAGGACCTTGGCGGTCTCCGTCTGGTTCCACTCGTGGTCTTCCAGGGCCCGTCGGATGAAATGACGCTTGAAGATGGCCAGGGAATCTTTGAGGCTTTTCCCTCCATAGGGATCCCCCCCGTCGGATCGGGCGCCCAGGAGAAGGTCCGGCACCCCGATATGCTGGTCCTTGGCGATGACGCAGGCCCGTTCCACGGCGTTCTCCAACTCCCGCACGTTCCCCGGCCAGGAGTAGGACAGCATGATGTCCATGGCCTGGTCGGTGAAGCCCCGGAACTGCTTCTTGGTCTCCCGTCCGAATTTCTTGAGGAAGTATTCCGCGAGCGCGGGTATATCCTCCTTGCGCTGGCGCAGGGGCGGCACGTAAAGGGGGAGTACGTTGAGCCGGTAATAGAGATCGCTGCGGAACTCCCCTTTTTCGACCAGGGACTCGATATCCCGGTTCGTAGCCGCCACGATGCGCACGTCCACGGTCACGGAGTCGCTGGATCCCACCCGCTCGAAGGTTTTCTGCTGGAGCACCCGCAGGAGTTTCGCCTGCAATTTGAGGGGCAGATCCCCGATCTCGTCCAGGAAGATCGTCCCACCGTCGGCCAGCTCGAAGCGGCCCCTTCGGTTCTGGACCGCGTCCGTGAAGGCGCCCTTGACGTGCCCGAAGAGCTCGCTCTCCAGGAGTCCTTCCGGTAGCGCCGCGCAGTTCACGCGGACAAAGGGTCCCTTGCGCCGGCCGGACCGGAGGTGGAGCTGTTCCGCGAACAACTCCTTCCCCACCCCGCTCTCGCCCAGGATGAGCACCGAAGAATCCGTCGGCGCCACGCGTTCGATGAGATCCAGCTTTTCCTTGATGAGGGGGCTGGCGGAAATAAGGACGTGGTAGCCCTTGTCTATGTCGATCTGCTCCCGGAGGTAGCCGATCTCCTCACGGGCCCGCTCCAGGTACCGGGCGTTCTCGATCGCGATGGCGGCCTGGACGGCGAAGATCTCCAGCCACTGCAGATCGTCCTGGGTGAAGTACTTCTTGCCCTTCTTGTTCAGGATCTCGATGACCCCCACGCAGTTGTCCCGCACCACCATGGGTACCGCCAGGATGCTGTACGTTGGGAATCCGATGCTCTTGGAAATTTCTCCGTAGAAGCGGCTGTCCGTCTCGACGTCGTTCACGATGAGGGACTGGGTGTGGGCCGCCACCCAGCCCGCGATGCCCTCCCCCGGATTCAGGGAAAACTTCTTGACCTCCCGGCCTTTCGGCCCGAGGGCGATCTCGAAGTAGAGCTTCCCGTCCTCCGGGTTCTTGAGCACCAGGCTGGAGGCCTCGCCTTCGGTCAGCCGGGTCGCGGACTCGATGATATGGGTCAAGAGCGACGTTGCGTCCGCGTAATTCGAGTTGATCAGCGTATTGATCTCGATGAGGGTCTCGAACTTACGCGGGTCGATACGTTCCAGCATTTCCGGTTACGAGTTCTTGCCCGAGCCGCCCCTCTCCTTGAGCATGTCGCCGAGGGTGTAGCCCTCCGCCGCGTCATCCTGCATGAAGCGGGAGATCTCCTCCCTCTGCTGCTTCTTCACCAGGTCGCGCACGGATAGCGAGAGCTTCTGCCTCTCCGGGCTCAGCTCGACGATGACGGTCTTGATCTGCTGACCCACCTCGAACTTCTTGACGGCGTCCTCGAAGGACTCGTCCCGGTCGGTCGATATGTTGGACTTGTTCACAAGGCCTTCGATATCGCCCTGGACCTTCACGAAGATCCCGAAGTCGGTTATGGAGGATACGGTTCCGTCCACCACGCTGCCCACGTGGAAGGCCGTGGCGAAGGAGTGCCAGGGGTCGTCGGAGAGCTGCTTGATGCCCAGCCGGATGTTCCGGTTGTCCTGGTCGGAATCGATGACCATGACCTCGATCTCCTGCCCGACCTGCAGCTCCGAACCGGGATGCTTGACCCGCTTGGTCCAGGAGAGGTCGTCCACGTGCAGGAATCCGTCGATGCCTTCCTCGAGCTCGATGAATGCGCCGGCGTTGGTGAGCTTCACGACCTTTCGGGTCATGCGCATGCCCACGGGGTACTTCTCCGAAACCTGGTCCCAGGGGTTCTCCTGGACCTGCTTGAGCCCCAGGGAGACCTTTCCCGCCTGGAGGTCGTAGGCAAGGATCATGCACTGGACGGGATCGCCGATGCGGAGCATCTCCTCGGGTTTGCGCACCTTTCGCACCCAGGAGAACTCGGAGATGTGGGCCAGGCCTTCGATGCCCTCCTCGATCTCGATGAAGGCGCCGTAGTCCGTGAGCTTGGTGACCTTGCCGTTCACCACGTCGCCCACGTGATACCGCCCCTCGAAGGAGATCCAGGGATCCTCCGTAAAATGCTTGAGGGAGAGGTTGATCCGCTTCTCTTCGGGGTCCATCCGGATGACCTTGAGCTCGATCTCCTGGCCCTTCTTCACGAAATCCTTGGGCCGGGTGACGTGGCCCCAGCTCATGTCGTTGATGTGCAGGAGGCCGTCGAAGCCGCCCAGGTCGATGAAGGCGCCGAAGGACGTGAAGCTCTTCACCTCGCCCTTGACGGTATCCCCGATCTGGACCTTGGAGAAGAATCCTTCGCGGTTCTTCTCGGTCTGCTCGTCCAGCCACTTGCGCCGGTTGACGACTATGTTGACGCGCTTTTCGGAATAGAGGCGCTCCACGTAGAATCTGGTCTTGACGCCCACCAGGTAATCGCCCTTCTCCACCCTCTGGCTGTCCGCCTTGGAGACGGGCAGGAACGCGCGCAGATTGGGGCCGAGATTGACGTCGAAGCCTCCCTTGATCTCCTTCTCGATGACGCCGTCCACGGGTTCGTTGTCCTTGAAGGCGTTGGAGATGATGCGCCACCGGAGTTTTTCGTCCGCACGCTTCTTGGAAACGACGATTTCGCCGGAATATGTCTCCTTCTTGAGGAGCACGACGCTTACCGTATCCCCGATCTTGGGAGTCGTCTCGAACTCGACGAGGGGTATCTTCCCCTCGGACTTGGCCCCCACGTCGATGAAGACGCAATCGTTCGCGACTTCGATCACCTGACCGTCGACGAGTTCCCCCTCTTCGAGGTGATCCATGGACTTGAGATACTGTTCCTGCAATTGTGTCTGGAAATTGTCCTCGGGGGTCACGGACTCTTCCATTCCCACTTCCTTAACACCCATAATGTTCCCTTGCTGTTGAATTTTCGTGTACACTTTCTCATAAACTTCTTCTATGGTCAAGTGAGAGGTGTCCAAATACACGGCATCCGGGGAGACTTTCAAGGGTCCCTCCGGCTTTTCCCGGTCGATCCTGTCCCTCATCTCGATATTTGAGCGGATCTCCTCCAGGGAAAGCTCGCTGACGCCCTGGGAGAGCCTCCGCCGGGCGCGGCTGTCCGCGGTGGCGTCCAGGTAGAACTTGTGCTCCGCCTCCGGGAAGACGGCGGTGGTCATGTCCCGGCCCTCCACGACGACGTCCAGGCTCCGGGAAAGGCCCCTCACCACCTCGTTGACGATGTGCCGGAGGGGGACGAAGGCGCTCACCTGGGCCACCCACGCGTCCACGGCGTCGGTTCTCAGGAAGGGTTCGGCATCCTTCCCGTCCAGGTAGACCCGGCCGTCCCGGTACTCCAGGATCGCGGTGCGGGCCCACTCGACAGCCCGGGATTCCTCGGAGGGGTCCAGGCCGGCGGACAACAGGCCGTAGGTCAGGGCACGGTAGAGGCTGCCGGAATTGACGTAGGTGAAACCAAGGCGATCTGCGACCATGCGGGCGATGGTGCTCTTCCCGGTTCCGGCGGGGCCGTCGATGGCTACGATCATGACGGGCGGCTCCTTGGGATGGATTTCTTCGCGGCTCCCTTCGCCGCGGTCAGCAGGCTTTCCCGTTCCGGGTCCGTCAGGTCGCGCCAGGATCCGGGCGCCAGGCCTTCCAGGGTCACGGTGCCGACCCGTACGCGCACCAGGGCTACCGCGGCCAGCCCGAAGGCGGCCAGGGCCCTGCGGATCTCCCGGTTCCGACCCTCGATCAGCACGACCCGGAAAACATGTTCGTCCTCCCGCTCGACCCGGAGAGCCCGGAGGATCTGCCCCTCGTCCGGGATTCCCCGCAGGAAAGCCCGGGAAAATCCCTCCGGCAGGGCCCGGTCCGTCCGGATCCGATATTCCTTTTCTATGTTCCCCGAAGGGTGCCCGACGAGCCCCGCGAAGTCTCCGTCGTTGGTGAACAAGAGGACCCCCGCGGACTCGTAATCCAGCCGACCGACGTTGTAGACCCGTTCCGCCACCTCGGGCTTCAGGAGGTCGACGGCGACGGGCCGCCCGTGGGGATCGGAGGCGGAGGACAGCACCCCAGCGGGCTTGTGCAGGACCAGGTACCGTTTCCGGGCTTCCGGCTCGACCGGCCGTCCGTCCACCGTGACCGAGGCGCCCTCCGGAACCCTCGTACCCAGCTCTGTCACGATCGTTCCGCCCAGACAGACCCGGCCCGCGCGGATGAGGTCCTCGCAAGCCCTCCGGGACGCGATCCCGCAGGATGCCAGGAAGACCTGCAGGCGCGGCCCCCGGGATTCTCCGGCGGCGCCCTCCCCCGTTCCTGTCACGGCTCCTCCTGCTCGAAGCGCTCCCGGTCCAGTTCGTCCAGGCGCGGAAGGTCCGCGATGGAATCCAGCCGGAAGTACTTGAGAAATTCCTTGGTGGTGCCGTATTGAACGGGGCGGCCCGGGGCGTCCTTCTTGCCGACCTCCCGGATCAATTCCTTCTCAAGCAGGAAATGGATCATGGTATCCGCGCCCACCCCCCGTAGGGCCTCGATCTCGGCCCGGGTGACGGGCTGGGAGTAGGC
>JBFZER010000282.1:0-6818 GCA_041306765.1 Spirochaetota bacterium
GACGTATCCCGGTTCCCAGGAGGGTGGATACGGTGAAGGGCATGACGAAGGGAGCAGCCAGGGTGTCCAGGAGGATCAGTGCCAGGGCCAGGGCCTCATCCCCCCGGTAGATGGATACCCAGATGAAGCCGGCAACGGCGGTGGGAGCGGAAAACAACAGCACGAACCCGGCCGAGGCGTCGAGGTCCCCGGGAAGGAATAGCCGGGAGGCAGCCCAGGCGGCGACGGGCATCGCCACGTGGGCGGCGGCGAAGAAGCCCAGCACCGGGATCGGACTCGCGGCCGCGGCTCCCAGGTCCCGGGCGCGAAGCCGCAGCGCTCCCGCCAGGGTGATAAGGCCGAAGAGCCAGGGGATGAGGGGCCGGAGGCGCACCAGGATGTCCGGGAAGAGGAACCCGAGGATGACCCCCGTGGGAGTGAGGAAGGGCATGGCGGTTTCCAGGCGGGCGTTCAGGCGGAAGGCGGCTGAAGCCGCCCGGCTCATCCCGGGCGGCGGGGAAGGGACGGTGCCGGATCGTCTGCGGTCCGCGGTGTCGCGGGAATCGTTCAAGGAGGGTCCTCCGGAGGCGGCCGGCATCGGCGCGGCCTTTTCTCGTGTCGGCCGGGCGGTCCGTCCGCCGGGCCGCTAGGCCTTTTTCTGCCCCTGTCCTTCCCCGGCCAGCCTGCGGGTCTCCTTGTTGAAGCCCTCGCCGAACTGCTCCACGATCTTGCGGAACTGGACCTCCCCCTGGAACCCGTAGTCCTGGACCACCAGGGGCTCCAGCTGGTCCCAGGTGATGCCGCCGTTCTCGAACTCGCAGAAGGCGTTGGCCAGGTACACGGCGAACACGACGTCCTTGAAGTCCGTGGTCATGAGGCCCGGCTCGTGGTGGAAACGTATGGAGGCGACCAGGGACTCGGGGAAGTTCCATTTCTCCGCGATCCGGGCGCCGATCTCCGCGTGGTTCATGCCTCCCGCGATGTCCTCGAAAGTCCGGACGGGGATGTCCTTTTCCCCGCAGAAGGCGCGGATGCGGTCCAACAGGTCGGGATGCACGGTGGAGAAGACGATCTTGCCCATGTCGTGGAGCATCCCCCCGACGTAGGCGTCGTCCAGGATGTTCCGCTTGTTGGGCTTGAAGTTTTTCACGAGGTTGTAGGCGTAATAGGCGGTGCGGTAGGAGTGATCCCAGAGCTTCTTCTTGCTGTCCGTGTCGTCGCCCAGCAGTTTCTGTGCCCCGTAGGAATAGAGCTGGTTTCGGATGCCCTTCAGGCCCACCAGCTTCACGGCATCCACGATGTTGTCCACCCGCCTGGGCAGCATGAACTGGGCGGAATTGACCAGCTTGAGGAGGTCCGCGGTCATGGCAGGGTCCGTGGAGATGTGCCGGGCTATGTCCACCATCTCGCTCTTGGGGTCCGCCAGGAGTTTCTGGACCGCGATGATGTTGTCCGGGAAGTGGGGCAGGGAGGTGATCTGCCGCACGATCTCGTCCGTGAGCTTGGACAGGGACTCGATCCGGGTGGCCTCCACGGGCACGGTGATCCGCGCCAGGGTCTCGCCGTTCTCCGCCCGGATGTCGAAGCACTCCTCGTCCAGGCCGATCTTCTTGAGCATGAGCACCAGGATCACGAGTCCCAGTCCCGCCCCTTCGGAGGGATCGAGGACCTGCTGGAGGGCTTCCTCCAGGCTGGTGTACTTGCGGGATCGCGCCAGCTTGTCGTGGATGCGCACGTACTCGGTGCGGTTGATCTCCACGTTGTTCCTCACCTCCAGGACCACGGTGGAACCCTTGGCCTGGAGGACGATCTTGATGTAGTAGCCCTTTTCCTTCTGCTTGGCCAGGTACCAGGCGATGTTCTCCAGGGTGTCCGTCTTGAAGCTCTTCATGCCCTCCTCGTAGTCCGAGGGGTCGTTGATGGCCAGTCCCCGGGTATCGAAGTACACCCGCTTGGTGTTGGCCTTCTTGGCGTTCACCGCCAGCTCCCGGAGGCAGTACACAAGGTAGTCCTTGAGCTTCTTCTGGCCCAGTTCCCCCAGGAACACGTCCAGGACCTCCTCCAGGTAGATTTCGATCTCGTGGGGGAGGGTATAGGTCGTGATCGTGAGGGGGATGGCGCTGTGGACAGCCTTCTTGATTTTCGTGACGTCGACTACGAGTTCATTTGCGGCCATGGTCAAGACCTTTCACACTTGTTGGGATGATATCGTTTCCTAGGATAACGGAAAGATTCTGAATTTTCAAATAATAAACCATCTCTCTACCCCAGATATGATTTTATCGTCCGCGCCATGCGCTGAAGTTCCCTGCGGACCTTCGCGTTGAAGGAATCCGGGGGGAACTCGCCCTTCTCGTTCGGACTGCCCGCGTTCATGCCGGTCAGCACCTCTACCCCCTCGTCGATGGAGGATACGGCCCAGATCCGGAACCTCCCCTCCCGCACGGCATCCTGCACGGGCCGGGAGAGGGTCAGGTTCACGGCGTTCTGCCGGGGGATGAGGACCCCCTGGGTCCCCGTGAACCCCGAGCGCCGGCACACCTGGTAGAAGCCCTCGATCTTCTCGGTGATCCCGCCCACGGGCTGGATCTGCCCCATCTGGTTGACCGAGCCCGTGACCGCGATGTCCTGGCGCAGGGGAATCCCAGCGACCGCGGACAACAGGGCGTAGACCGCGGTGGAGGAGGCCGAGTCTCCCTCGATGGCCGTATAGGACTGCTCGAAGCAGATGCTGGCGGTCACCATGAGGGGGAATCCCCGGGCGTAGCGGCTGCGCAGGAAGCCCTCCACGATCAGCACGGCCTTGTCGTAGATTTCCCCGGAGAGCCCCGACTCGCCCTCGATGTTGATGACCCCGCTCTCCCCCGGGGAGACCTGGGCGGAGATCACCGCGGGCAGGCCGAAGGCGTAGTAGCCCCGGTCGTGGACCGCCAGGCCGTTCACCCGGCCCACGGCGGTGCCCGCCACCTGGAGGATGATCTGGCCCGAGGCGATCATCTCCTCGACCTTCTCCTCCGGCAGGTTGGACAGGTAGGCCCGGGAGCTTATCGCCGTGGTGACGCTTCCGCCGTCCATGGCGGTCCGTCCCGCCCGGCCGGCGTGCCAGGAGGCCTCCCGCAGGAGGTCCGCGATCAGGCTGAACCGAGTGGAAAGGCGGTTCCGGTACTCGGACAGGCGCACGCCGTGCTCCACCACCGCCGCTATGGCGTCGGAGTCGACGGGCAGGAGGCGTTCCTCCCGGACGATCTTCCGTATGAAGGCTATGTACTCCCGCATGGTCTCGTCGTTCCGGGGCATGGTGGAATCGAACTCGGCGTAGACCTTGAAGAGCTTCTGGAAGTCCGGGTCCGCCGCGTAGAGGGCGTCGTAGGTCATCTCCCCGCCCAGGAGGATGACCTTCACGTCCACCTCCGCGGCCTGGGGCTTGGTGGGGGCCCCGGGGGACCCGAAGGGCCCCGCGGAAGGCTGGATCTCCACGGCGCCGGTAGCCAGGACCCGCTTCATCCAGAGCCAGGCTTCCTCGTCCTGGACCAGGTCCTCGGCCCGCAGGATGAGGTAGCCTCCGTCTGCGCGGTGGAATGCCCCCGGCCGAATCTTGAGGTATGCCGCCCGGGTGTCGCCGCGCTCGTCCGTCCGGGGCTCCACGAAGCCGAAGAGGTTGATGCTGGAGGGGTGGTTTTCCAGGACCACCGGGGGGCGCTCCGCCGGTCCGTTGTCCACCAGGATATTTAGGCCGTACCGGGCCAGGGGGGGGACGGGGCGCCGGGCGGGAGGGACAGGCTCGGGTTCGGCGTCGGCCAGGAAGAGCCGGAGGTGCGCCAGGAGGTCTTTCTCCAGGTCCGAGACCCAGGAATGGATCCGGGGATCCGGGTAGCGCTTGCGCAGGAGGTCCGTCTCCGCAAGGACGAAGGGACGCAGGGCCTCGTGACGCAGGGTTTCCAGGCGCCGCTCCAGTTCCACCCGACCCCGCCTCAGCTCCGCGAAGAGCCGCTTAAGGCGGTCCATGTACTCGTAATACAGGCCCCGGAGGCGGTTCCATTCTTCCTCCGACAGGGTTCCCGCCGCGACCTCCGCCTGGAGTTCGTCGAAGCCGGAAGGCTCCCCGTTCCGAAGGGGGACGATGTCCGTGGACGCCGAACCCTCCTCGTCCTGGGACTGGGAGATCCGGAAGCCCCGGGCAGATAGTTCGGCCTCGAGTTCCGAAAGGCGGCGGGTCTCCTCCGCCTCGACCTCCCGGGTGGCCGAGTCCAGGCGGCGCTTGAAGTCGGCGCTCTCGGTCTGGAGACGGACCAGCTTTTTCATGTTCTCCACCAGGGCGTGGAGGTCCTTCTTGAAGGCCCGGGCCTGACCCCGGGGGAAGGAGAGGGCCCGGGGTTCCAGGGGAGAGCGGAAGTTGTAGGCGTAGGCCCGGTCCCGGAGGGTCTCGGGGTTGGGGGAGACCTCGGAGAGGACCTGCATGACCGCGGTGCGCCGTCCGGTCCCGGGGGCGCCGGAGATGTAGATGTTGTAGCCCTTGGCGCGGATGCCCGTGCCCATGAGCAGGGCCTCCAGGGCCCGGGGCTGGCCGATCACGGCCTTGCCCCAGTCGCCGCCCTCCAGGCGCAGGATCTCCTCCTCGGTGACCGAGAAGTCTATCTCCGCGAGGGGCAGCCGGAACCGTTCCGTCGTCACTTGGCGTGCTCGATCAGGGTGGATACGGGCACGATCTCGTACCCTTCGGCCAGGAGGCCGTTCACCAGGAGGGAAAGCTCCCGGAAGAGGTAGTCCTGGCGTCCTCCCTCGGGCACACCGAGGCGGATCGGCACGATGGAGCCGGGCTTCACCTTGGACAGGGTCCTCTCGACGATCCTGTGGGCGTCCAGGTAGAGCCCCGGCACGGACTTGCCCTCGGTCTCGCTGACCCAGTCCAGGGGGTCCACGTCCCGGCCCACGAAGGTGTAATTCATGAGGGCCGCCGCTTCCAGGATATCCGTGCTGGTGGAGTAGTGGGGGGTGTGCCAGAGCAGGGAGAGGTCCCTGCCCGTGGCCGCGTAGTACTCGTCCTCCGTGCGGGCCAGGCCCCTCTTCACGAAGTCCTCGTCCACCCGGAACCGGGCGTCCGTGGGGTCGTAGGTGGTGAAGAACATGTTGCCGGTCTCGTGGCCGCTTTCCGCTACCAGGCGGGCGGCGCCGGGGTTGCGGCGGATGAACTCGCCGTTCACGAAGAAGGTGGCCTGGATTCCGTAGTCCGCCAGGGCGTTCAGCACACCCGTAAGGCCCTCCGCGGAGTCGTAGGCGTTGAAGACCAGGGCCACCTGGCGGCGGCGGATCCGGGAACCGTGGTCGAAGATCCCCGGCGACCGGGGCTCGTCCCTGTCCGGGAAGGGGGTCCAGGGCCGGGGGGCGGGCAGGAGAAGGGGCTTGGTGCCGAAGCCCTGGATGGAGCGCACCATCACGATGTTCCGGTAGGATCCGGAATCAAGCTCGTCCAGATAGACCCGGTAGGCCGCGGAGGCTCCCGAAACCGGCAGGGTCTTGAAGGCCCCGGCCTTCTTCCAGTCCTTGGCGCCGGGCTCCAGTGTCCAGGCCGAGTTTCCGATGCTCGCCGCGGTCACGCCCGGGGTCTCCGGGGCCCATCCGTAGCGCTCCGCCTGGGACAGGGCCACCAGGGAGCGCTCCGTACCGTCCGCCGCCGCAAGCTCTATGGTCCGCTTTCCCGCGAGGACCAGGCGATCGTCGGACACCCAGAGGGCGTGCAGGGTGCCCGGGGCGTCCAGGGTCGTCACCGCGGACCAGTCCGCGTAGCGGCGGATGACCACCCCCCGGTCGGAGGCCAGGGCCACCCGCTTCCGGTCCGGGGAGAGTTCCACGGATACGGCTCCGGAAGCGTCCAGGGTCTTGAAGCTCTGGGTCAGGGAGAGGTCCGCCGCGGAATCCGGTGCGGCGATCCGATAGGCTCCGGAGACCCTCTCGCCGTTCCGGAGCGAGGAGGTCAGGATGGTGATCTCCGCGCTTTCGGGCCAGAGGATCTCGGTGACCGTGGTGTTGCCCTGGAGGAAGAGGTAGGGCAGGGCGGCCACACGGTCGGCTTTTCCGTAGTCGTCCGGGTCCAGGTAGTAGAGGAAGATGTTCCGGCCGTCCTTGCACAGCAGGATCTTGCGGCCGTCCGGAGACACCCGGAAGGAATCGAAGTTGGGATCGAAGGGAAAGGGTACCTTCCCGACCATGGTCCCGATCGAGACGACCCCGGCGTAGAGGGCCTGGGCGAAGAACTCCGCGGGCAGGATCCGGTACAGGCTTCGGTGCCGGAGCACGTAGAGACTGCCCTGTTCGTTCCACTGGGCGTTCTCGATCCGGCCCGGGCCGATGCGGCGGTAGGACTCGTCCAGGATGCGCCTGCCCTCGTGCTGGTCCAGGGAATAGTAGTGGAGGTTTCCGCCCTTGGCGTAGATGAAGTGCCGGGAATCCGGCGACCACAGGGCGGGGATCCGGTCCGCGTACAGGGCCACGTCCGAGGAAACCACCGTTTCCCCGCCCCCCGTCACGTCGAAGAGGACGAGGCGTCCGAAGGCGGGGGACACGCTTTCCATGTACAGAAGCCGAGTTCCGTCCGGGGATGCCTGGACGCCGGGGATCTTGCCGTCCCGCACGGGGCTGCCCCGGGCGAAGGAGGGGAATCCCGGCACGGGCTCCATGCCCCGGAATTCGGCCCCGGTCCGGAAGACCCCGTAGCGATTCTGGACCTGGAGGCGGCGCCCCCGGTCCACAAGGGTCACGCGTTCGGGGTAGAAGGTCAGCTGGCGCAGGGCTCCCCCGGCGAGGTCCGCCGAAAACAGGGTCCGATAGGCTCCGCCGCCCGG
>JBFZER010000283.1:0-14306 GCA_041306765.1 Spirochaetota bacterium
CGTCTCCTTCCGGGAAGGGCCTTCCCCCTGTACCGGCTGGCGGCTATGGAAGCCACGATCAGCAGGGAGGTCAGGAGGCGGAGGTCGTTGGGGGTGATCCCCCCCAGGTAACCCCAGGACCGGCCGGCGTACATGATGCCCCGGAACAGGATCGAGCCCAGCAGGACCCGGGCCAGCTGTCCGCCTATGAAGTTCGTGCGGTAGAGGAATTCGCCGATCATCACCGACGCCAGGCCCGCTGCCACGATCCCCGTGCCGAAGTTGGCGTCCGCAAAGCCCTGGTAGGACGCGGCGAAGGCCCCGGAGAGCCCGGCAAGGCCGTTTCCCAAGGCGATACCGACGGTCCGGAGCCGGACGGGATTCACGCCCGCGGATACCACCGAGGCCTCGTTGTCCCCCAGGGCGCCCAGGGCTATGCCCGCCTCGGTATGGAAGAAGAGGTCCAGGACGAGGACCAGGACTCCCGCGACCAGGACGAAGGCCAGGAAGGACTGGACGGCGGGATCCGGGGATCGCCCCAGCCAGGATTCGGCGGTCCGCATGACCGGGTTATGGGCTATGAGGGGCAGGTTGGCCTTGCCGCCCAGGACCCGGAGATCCACCGAGTAGAGCCCCGTCATGGTTACGATTCCCGCCAGGAGGGGCGGAACCCTGAGGCCGTGGTAGACCGCGGAGGTGAGGACCCCCGCCAGGGCTCCCGCCAGGAACGCCGCGGACAGGGCCAGGGGCGCGGGAACCCGGGACACGATCAGGGCGCCCCCCACGGCCGCTCCGAAGGGAAAGCTGCCCTCCACCGTGAGATCCGGAAAATCCAAAACCCGGAACGAAATGAAGACGCCGAGGGCCAGGATGCCGTAGACCAGGCCCTCGACCAGCACTCCCTCGATCATCCGTCACTTCCTGCGGGCGGTACCGCCCTCTATCACCAGGGATGCCCGGGCTTCCAATTCGGCGGGGATGGCGACTCCGATGGCGGCGGCCACGTCCTTGTTCAGGACCAGGGCCATCTCCGACGGATCCCGGGCGAAGTAGGTGGGGATGTCGGCGGTCTTCTCACCGGCCAGGATGCGCAGGACGATCCTGCCCGTGGACCTGCCCATGGCGTAGTAGTCGAAGCCCATGGCGGCCAGGACCGGCATCGTCTCCGCGGAGCTGGGGTCCGCGGTCACCAGGGGGAGCTTCCTCTCGTTGCAGATCTCCGTGACCGCGCTGATGGCCGAGAAGACGGTGTTGTCGTTGCCCAGGTAGATCCCGTCCACCCGGCCGGCGATGGACAGGAGGGCCTGACGGACCTCGGAGGAGTTGGTGACCGTGGCGGGCACGTAGGAGAGGCCCTTTTCCGCGCAGTAGGCCTGCACCAGCTCCGCAAGCTTCACGGAATTGGCCTCCCCGGCGTTGTAGAGGTGGCCTACCCGAGCCTTCGGCTTCAGGGACAACAGGAGGTCCAGCTGTTCCCGGACCGGGGTCATGTCCGAGGTTCCCGTCACGTTCGGTCCCCCCTTGTCCAGGGACGCGACCAGCCCCGCGGAAACGGGATCCGTCACGGCGCTGAAGACCACGGGGATGTCCTTGATCGCGTTGGCCATGGCCTGGGCCGTGGGCGTGGCGATGCCGACCGCGACCTTCACCTTGGAGCTCTTGAATCTCTGGGCGATCTGGGCCGCGGTTCCCATGTCCGCGTTGGCGTTCTGGAGATCGAACTGTACGTCCTTGCGTGCGGCGGAAATCTCGTCGGTGATGCCCTTTTCCAGGGCGTCCAGGGCGGGGTGGGATACGAACTTGGCCACCCCCACGACGGGGACGGTTCCGGGGGAACAGGAAAGCATCAGTGCCGCCAGGGCGGCGAGGACCGCCGCGATCGCGTTTGTTCGTTTCATGGATTGCTCCTTCACCAGGGTCGATCCCTCCGGCCGAGCCGAAGCGGATCCTGCATTGTTTCTATTAAAAGAAACGCAAGGTCGACAGTACCGAAATCGGTTTTCCGAGTCAAGTGCCGCCGATCGTGAAGATCCCGGGTAGCGCCCTTCGGGGAATGGTGATATTATCCGTAGTAACATATGAAACGAACAGAAGACCTTGATCTCATAGCCAGCAACCTGAAAGAGATGTCCCTGACCCTCGCCGCCGCCCACGACCCGAGGCTGATCGAGGAGTTCCTCTACAGCCTCTTCACGAAATCCGAGGCCGACGAGATCGCCAAGCGCTGGGCCCTGGTGAAGGACCTGGCGTCGGGCATACCCCAGAGGCAGATCGCCCAGAACCTGGGGCTCTCGCTGTGCAAGATCACCCGGGGCAGCCGGGAGCTGAAGAAGCCCGATTCCGCCTTCCGGCGCATGCTCCAGATCGCGGGCATCCAGGTGGCGGAGCGCCGGACTGCCCGGGAGAAACTCGATACGGCCGGGAAGCCCTAGCCTTCCGCGCCGGACGGGTCGGCTGCCGCCGACCCATCCGCCTCAGTCGACGGCCTCTATCCGTATCCGGGATCCTCCCCGGCCCTTGGTGACCTCGATCCGCGCGGGGATCCGATCCCGGAGTTCCGCCACGTGGGAGATCACCCCCACCATGCGCCCCTCCCGCACCCGGTCCAGCACTTCGACCGCCCGGTCCAGGGCTTCCTCGTCCAGGGACCCGAAACCCTCGTCGATGAAGAGGGCGTCCAGGACTATGCCCCCCGCCCTCCGGGTGATCACGTCCGCCAAGCCCAGGGCCAGGGCGATGGAGGCCAGGAATTTCTCCCCCCCCGACAGGGTGCCCGCGGGCCGGGATCGGCCCGTGAAGGAGTCGTGGACCGACAGGTCCAGCCCGGTCTTGGCGGTGCCACGAGCGGGACCTTCGTCCACGGAAAGGGAGTACCGGCGGTCGGACATGTCGAGCAGGCGGCGGGAGGCCGCCAGGGCCACCTGACGAAGGTACAGGGACAGGGCGTAGTTCTTGAAGGGGAGGCGGCTCCCGGGCAGTTCTCCGTTCAGGAGCCTGGAAAGCCCGTCCAGGGCGCGGCTCTCCTCCTCCAGGCCCTTCCGCTCCCCGGAAAGGCCCTTTCTCCGGGACTCGCCCTGCCGGGCGGACTCCGCCCTTCCGGAGGCCTCCCGGACGGCTTCCCGGGCCTCCTCGAACCGGAGAACCGCGGCTCCCTCCTCGGAGGCCAGGGTTTCCAGGTCCGGGCGGACCCGTCCCGCCGCGGCCTCGGCGGCAGCCCCGGCCCGGGCCCGGGCCTCCGCCAGTTCCCGGTCGAAGCGCTCCGCCTCACCGGCGATGCGCTCGCGATCCGGACCCGGCAGAAGGGCCGCCCGGCACTCCGCCCCGTCCCGGAAACCCTCGGCGGAAAGCGCGGAGGCCTCGGCCTCCCGGGCCGCGTCCAGCGCGGCGGCCAGGGCCGGGATCCTCCCTTCCGAGAGGGAGAGCCGCGCATCCGCCGCGGAGACCCTCTGCCCGTGGACGCGCACCTCCTCCTCCGCGGCTTTCCGGGCGGTATCGGTTTCCGCCCGCTCCCGGGATACCCGCTCCAGGCGCTCCGTCGGGTCCTCGGTCCCCGCGGAGGACCTCGCCTCGGCTTCCGCGGCCTCCGCGGCCGCAGATCCCCGGGCCGCGCGGTCGTGGTCCTCCCGGACCGAACGAAGAACCTCGGCCCGGGAATCCAGGCCCGCCCGGAACTCCAGGGCGGCCCGGGCGCGTTCCGTCAGGACCTTCACGGCCTCGGCGGCGGCCCGGTCCCCCTCCTCCGCGGCGGCGTGGCTCATCCGGGCCTCCTCCTCGGACGGGACGGAGCCCAGGGCCGCAAGGGCGGAGGATGCCGCTTCCGCCTCGGCCCGCCGTTCCCGTGCAAGACCCCTAGCCAGGACCTCCCGGGCCCGGGCAGCGTCCCGGGAGCTCCCCGCCTCCCGGATCCTCTCATCCAGTCCGAACGCCGAGGGGTGCGGGGCCGCCGGCGCGGGGTGGTCCCGGGAACCGCAGACCGGACAGGCTTCGCCGGACCCGAGGCCCGCAGCCAGCTGGCCGGCCAGGGCCCGCTCCTTCTCCCGCCCCAGGTCCGCCAACCGGGCCTCCGCCACCCGGGCCTCCCCCCCCGCCTCCCCGGCCTCCCGGTCCCGGGCCTCCGCTTCCGCGGACGCCGCGTCCCTGCCCCGGGCAAGCTGGGCCCCCCGGGCCGCCGCCGCGTGGAGGGTTCGGGCCTCTTCCAGGGCGGTCCGGGCGGCCTCCCGGCGCTCCCGGGCCGCTTCCTCCTCCTCCCGGGAGGGTGAGATCTCCCGGTACCGCCGCTCCGCCTCCTCAGCCTCGAGGGTCGCCCGTTCCAGGGCCTCCCGGGCGGACTCCTCGGCCCTGCGGGCCGCATCCAGGGCGCCCCGGGCGGCCCGGGCCCGGTCCCAGGCGAAGCGGGCCGCCGAAAGGGCTCCCGCCTCCGCGTCCAGCCGTGCGGCCCGGAGGGCCAGTTCTCCCGCGGCCCGGGCCGTGTCCTCCACCGCCGGAGCCCGGGCCGCGAGGCCGTCGAGCTCCTTCCGGGCCGCCTCGAGCTCCCCCCGGGCATCCGCCAGGTCCCGCTCGGCCTTTTCCCGCAAGTCCACCCGGGGCACGGTTCCCCGGGCGGCGGAGTCCCGCTCCAGCTGCAGCCCCCGGGCCTCCCGGGCGGGCAGGCCGGACTCCAGCCCTCTGAGGAGCTCCGCTGCCCGGTCCCTCCGGTCCAGCAGGGCCGCCGCTTCCCGGGCTTCCCGGACCGCGGCCCGGCGGGTTTCCAGATCCGCGCCCAGGACCCGCTCCCCCTCCACCGCCTCGGCCAGGGCCCGCTCCAGGTCCTCCAGAAGCGAACCCGCCCCCTCACCGGAGGTACCCAGCTGGGCGTCCAGACGCGCCAACTCCGAGTCCAGGTATTCCAGGCGGCGCCGGGCGTCCTGGGACCGTTCCCGGGCGAGGGCAGAGGTCCGGTCGTGGAGGTCCACGGGAAAGAGCTTCTGGAGCACCGTCGTCCGGTCGCTGCTGTTCATCTCCAGGAAGCGCTGGAAGGCCCCCTGGGGCAGTAGGACGATCTTCGTGAACTCCTCCTGGGTCAGGCCGATGCGGCGCCGCAGGATCTCGTTGACCTCGGAGATCCGGTCGGAGACCAGGACCGCCCCCTCCCCGTGGCCCTCGAACAGGGCCGCAGCCGCGGGCTCCTCCACCGGGGAACCCGCCTTGGTCGCCCTCTTGGCGGGCCTCTGGAACGGGGGAGTGCGGACCACCCGGAAGGCGTCGTCCCCCAGCCAGAACTCCAGCTCCACCCGGGTTTCCTCCTCCGGAAAGGCCAGGTGGGACCGGAGTTCCCGCTCCAGGCTGCCCCGGGACTCCGGGGCCTGGCCGTAGAGGGCGTAGGTCAGGGCGTCGAAGAGGCTGGACTTCCCGGAGCCGGTCCTGCCGCAGACCAGGAAGACGTCCCCCAGGCGGTCGAAGTCGACCTCCACGGTTCCCCGGTAGGGGCCGAAGTTGGCCAGCACGAGCCTACGGGGTCGCATCTGCGGCCTCCGCAAGGAGTTCCCGGAACAGCCCGGTTGCAGGGGCGCCCGGGTCCTCGCCCTTGACGGCCCGGTAGAAGGAGAAGAAATCCTCCAGGGCCGCCTCCGCCCCCGCCTTGGGAAGGGCGCCCGGAGCCGGGGTATCAGCGCCAGCGGGGATGTCCGCCCGGGACTCGAAGGCCCCCTGGCGCACGGACAGGAGGTTCGGGAAGACCCTCCGGAGGGACTCCACGGGGGAGACCACGGGCTCGGGATCCGTGAGCAGGATCTCCAGGTAGTGGTCCCGTTCGGGCCGTTCCCCTCCGGCCAGGAAGGAGGCGTAGGGTCCCTCGAGCCGGGACAGAGGATGCTCCGGCCGGACGGGGACGGCTGCCGCCTCGAAGCCCCCCCGGCGGACATCCACAAGCAGAAAACCCTTGTCCTGCCCCGCCTCGGAAAACGAGTAGCCCAGGGGCGAACCCGGGTACAGACCCTTCGACCCCGCTTTCTGGGACCTATGAAGGTGGCCCTGGGCCGCGTAGTCGAAGGGATCGAAACCGGCCGCGTCCACAAGCTCCGCGGTCCCCAGGAAGACCCGCTCGGAATCGCTGGTCCGGCCCCCCGCGGCGTAGGCGTGGCAGACCAGGACGTTCGCACCGTCGTCGGGAAGCCTCGGCAGGATCAGGTCCAGGGCCGCCCGGAAGCGGCCGGACTGGGAGCGGGGGGCGTCCGGGAAGGTCCCGGCGCCCAGAAAGGGCAGGGCCCAGAGATAAAGCCGCTCGCCGTCCCTCTCCAGGACCACCGGCTCTCCCGCCTCCTCCGCCCGGACCCGCAGGTGGACCCCGGCCCGGCGGAAGATACTGTCCCCGAAGCCCAGCCGGGCGGGGGAGTCGTGATTCCCGGGGATGGCCAGGACCACCAGGTCCGGGTGCTCGGACTTGAGCCGTCCCAGGAAGCCCCCGAAGAGGCTCACGGCCTGGGGCGGGGGAACGGCCTTGTCGTAGACGTCCCCGGCTATGACAAGGGCGGCCGGGCGGTGCTCCGCGACCGCGGCCCGGAGCTGGTCCAGCATACCCGCCTGGTCGGCCAGGAGGTCCCGCTCGTGCAGGGTCTTCCCGAGGTGGAGGTCCGAGGCGTGGAGTATCCTCATGCCGAAGGATGCCGGGCGGCTCCTCGGCGCGGCGCTTCGAAGCGCCCTTCCCACCCGGCTACGATCCCCGCCACGTCCTTCATGACCGCCTCGGGTCCCGCGGCGGCCAGGCGGCCAACGGCGTCCCGCAGCCGGACCTGGGCCTCGTCCCGGGCCTGCCGGAAGACGGGATCCCGGGAAAGGGACTTCCCGCCCCTCCGGTACAGGTCCCGGAAGCGCTTCCAGTATTCCAGGGATGCCGGGGCGTCCTCGGAGTAGTCGTAGCCCGTCCACAGGGGCGTGAAAGCGCCGTTCTCGAGGAGCACCGGCTTGTAGAGGGAGATGTCCGGGTAGGAGGTACCGGTGAACCACACGACGCAGCGACCCGAGGCGGTATCGTACTCCGCGGCCAGGGAGGCCGTCGTGGGGTAGCCCAGGTTGTCCCCGTCGTGGGCGCAGATCACCGCGGATTTGCCCGGCCTCGCGGGGTCCGGCAGGGAACGGGACCGGAGGGTCTCCAGGACCGCGTCAAGGTCGAGCCCCGGGCCCGCGGCGGACAGACGGCCTTCCACGGCCCGGCGCCGGGAATCCCCCTGGGTCAGGAAGGCGTGCAGACGGCTCTCCACGTAGGGCTTCCAGGAATCCTTCTGGCCGATCCGCCCCGCGTCGGCCTCGTCGTAACACGCCATCTTGTCGTTCACCGGGGAGATGGCCTTGCGGGTCTGGGCGTCCAGGCGCTTGAAGTCCGTGCCTATGGAATAGGAGTTTGAGATCGCCGCGGGCCCCTCGGCCTTCCTCCAGGCCCAGCGCTTTCCCGCGGTCTCCAGGACGTAGGCCCCGTCGAAACCCGCGGCCAGGTAGGAGTTATGGTAGTAGAGCCGGCCCCGATAAGCCCCGTTCCCGCCCTGGTCGAACCGCTCCGTGAGCTCCGCTAGGACCTCCACGGCCTCCAGGGCGGTGGAGGCGGAGCGCAGGGCGATCCTCAGGAAATCCATTCCCAGGATCCCGTCCTTGCGGGCGGGCCACTTCGAGAAGACCGCCTCGTTGCCGATGGCCACGCCCCTCTCGTTGACTCCGATCTCCGCCCCCCGGATCCACGAGGGCTTGGATAGGAGGGCGGCATATCCCTTGTCCGGATACGGCAGGTCTCCGCCGGTCACGGCGGATCGGGAGGTTTCCGAGGCGCGGGGCAGGATGCAGACCGCCTGGGGCTCCTCGGGCTTGCGGTCCGAGTTCTTGCCGAAATACCACCGGCCGGCGCCGGGAGCCCAGAAAGTGTCGCACATGCGGGCCCCCTCACTTCACCGGGATCAGGGACTCGGCGCGCCAGACCCACTTGCCCTTGTCCGCGTCCACCCGGACCAGGAAGCAGTCCGAGCCGTCCCCCTTCGGGCCTACCAGCTCGGTGATCCGGGCGGTCATGCCGACGAAGGCGTCCATGGAGGGGTTCCAGTTCTCGTTGTCGTCCACGAATCGGTGCCGGCCCAGGACCACCCGGTCACCCACCTGGAAGCCGTAGCTGCCGGGGACGCCCCGGCCCACGACGGCCAGGTTCCGGATCCGCCAGGACCAGGTGTTCTCCTTCACCGCCACCACCAGGAAGCCCTGGTCGTCCGAACCGATGATCTCGGTGACCGTGGCCTGCTTGCCCACGAAGGCCTCCATGTCCTCGGCCCAGTTGTCGCCCCCGTTCCGCTCGTCGTGGCGGCCCAGGATGACCCGGGTGCCCACGCCGACCATGCCGGCCTGGTCCTCCCCGAGTTCCTCGTACTCGCCTTCGGACTCTTCGTCGTAGGCTTCGCCGTCCTCCCAGTAGCCCGGGCCCGCCTCGAGGAGCTCCATGTCCGCCAGGCGCCAGAAGAAGCTGCCCCCGTCCACGTCCACCAGGGCCGTGGGCTCTCCCCAGGGGCAGAGCCCGGCGTGTTCGGTGATATAGGCCTCCGCGCCCACGTAGTCGTCCATCTCGGGTGCCCAGTACGCGGACTCGTCGTCCCCGGGGTCCAGCTGAAGGTGTTTTCCCAGGATGACCAGGGAGCCCACGGGGAAGGATTCCTCCAGGGCGTAGTCGTCGTCGTCGTAGTCCTCGTAGGAGTAGTCCCCGTCGCCGTAGTCCTCATCGCCGGAGTCGGATACCTCGCCGGTGCCCCGTTCCAGGAGCTCCAGGTTCTCGGCGCGCCAGTAGAACTGGCCGTCGTCGATGTCCACGGTCACGACCGGCCGGCCGTAGGGATCCTGTTCCTCGTGGCCCGTCACGATCGCTTCCAAGCCGACGAACTCGTCCATCCCGTCGCCCCAGTTCCGGGAGTCCGGATCGCCCTTCACGACGACCGCATGCTCCCCCAGGATCACCCGGGAGCCGATCGGAAAGAGGGTCTCGTAGGAGGCGCTCGCCCGCCACTGCTCCGCCAGCTTCCCGAAGTCCGCCGGGGATTTCTCTCCCACGGGCTCCACGGCGTCGGGGTACACGAAGTAGACGCGCCCGGAGAGTATGCGGGGGAAATCCTCGGGCAGGGCCTCCACCCAGGGCGTGGCGTCCAGGTCCTTGTCCCAGACCACCAGGATGGGCGGGTCCCCGTCGTCCATGGCGTAGAACCAGCCCAGGTCACCCTTCGCGACACTCTCGAAGTCCTGGGAGGCGCGCACCCTCTCGCCCTTCTGGAAGGCCCAGGCGATGTAGCGTCCGTACGCGGCGGGGTCGGGGAAATCCGTGAGCTTGAGGTAGGCGGTGCTGACCACGGCCCAGCCCCCGTGCAGCCAGCCCTGCTTCCCGTCGGGGGTGGATATCCGGAGCCAGCGGCCCCTGCGTCCCGCCACGGTCTCCTCCCGGGAGCCGGTCTCGAGGACCCGGAAGGAGTCGCCCGCGGACAGGGTCTCGACGGTCTTGGAGTTGGCGGAGGCGGCGGAGTAGACCTTCGCCTCTCCCAGGGCTGCGCCGGTCGTACCCGGGGGAGCCCCGAAGGCGAGGGAGGATCCCAGGACCAGGAAGGCGAACACCGCGAAACCGGCCCGTATCGACGTTTTCATGGCTGACTCCTTGCGAACCCCGGGGTCCGGCCGGGATCGGCCCCATTCGACTATGGCCCCGTTTCTTCGAATATATGACAAGCGCGGCCGGAATACGAGGGAAAAACCGGAAGAAGGGCGGGCCGCAAGGAACTCTCCGTGGTTACATCCAGAAACCTTCACGGAGGTACAGCACGTCAGTTTTTACGGTTTTTCAGCAGATCCGCGAAGGGATTGTAGGTCGTTCCGTCATCCTCTTCCGGCTTGGGACCCCGGGCCGGCGGCCGGGCGGACTGGGAGTAGGGGTTGCGCCCCCGCTCTCCCCCCGGCCCCGGGTTCCGGAATCCGTCGGGGCGGCCGGGCTCGGGCCGCGCAGGGGGAGCCCCGTCCCGGGCCGGGCCGGAGCCGGGCTTCCGGGCGACTGCGATCCGCCGCCCCCCGTGGACGGTACCCGCGGTCCCTGCCGCGGGCTGTCCGGCCGCCTCGCTTCCCTCTGCGGTTCCCGCAGAGGGTCCCGCGCCGCGGCCGCCCCTCGGCGCGCCCTCCTTCCGGAGGGACAGGCCGATACGGCGGCGGTCGGTATCCAGGGAGAGGATGCGGAACTCCATCACGTCCCCGACCTTGAGGACCTCCATCGGGTCCCGGACGAAGCGGTCCGCCACCTCGGATACGTGGATCAGGGCGCTCTCCTTGATCCCGATGTCCACGAAGGCCCCGAAGTCCACGACGTTCTTGACCTTGCCGGTCACGGTCATGCCCTCGGAGAGGTCCTCGAACTGGAGGACCCCCTTCTGGAGGATGGGCTTGGGCAGGCCCTCCCGGGGGTCCCGGGTGGGCTTTTTAAGCTCAGCCAGGACGTCGTCCAGGGTGGTGTCCCCGACCTTGTACCTCTCCTTGAGGCCGGCCCGGAGGTCCTTGGTAAGGTCCCGGCCCTCCCGGATCACCGGCAGCACCTCCTCGGCCAGGGGGTAGTTCTCGGGGTGGACCCAGGTGTTGTCCAGGGGGTTGGGGCTCTCGGGGATCTTGAGGAAGCCGGCGTACTGCTCGAAGGTCTTGTCCCCCAGGCCGGGGATGCCCTTGAGCTGGTCCCGGCCCGAGATGCGCCCCTGGGACTCCCGGAACTTGACGATCTTCTTGGCCAGCCCCGCATTGATGCCCGAGACGTACTTCAGGAGGCTGTGGCTGGCGGTGTTGAGGTTCACGCCCACGTTGTTCACCACGGACCCGACCACCTCGTCCAGGGTGTCCGAGAGGCGCTTCTGGTTCACGTCGTGCTGGTACAGGCCCACGCCGATGCTCTTGGGATCGATCTTCACCAGCTCCGCCAGGGGATCCTGGAGGCGCCGTCCGATGGAGATGGCTCCCCGGATGGTCAGGTCGAGTTCCGGGAACTCCTCCCGGGCCACGTCGCTGGCGGAGTAGACCGAGGCGCCGTCCTCGTCCACCACCGTGTAGGCCGCGTCCAGCCCGTTCTCCGCCAGGGCGTCCGCCACCAGCTTCCGGACTTCGTGGCTGGCCGTGCCGTTGCCCACGGCGACCAGGGCCAGGGAGTGCTTCCGCACAGCCTCCGCCAGGGCCTTCTTGCCCTCCTCGGGCCGGGTCTCCTGGTTGATGACGAAGTAGTCCAGGAACTTGCCCGTCTCGTCCAGGGCAGCGCACTTGGTGCCCGTCCGGATGCCGGGGTCCACGCCCAGGACCCGGGTTCCCTTGATGGGGGGCTGGAGGAGCAGGTTCTTGAGGTTCTCGCTGAATACGTCGATGCCGTGGCCCTCCGCCGCGTCCGAGGCGTCGGACCGGATCTCCCGGAGCACCGCCGGGGACAGGAGCCGACGGAGTCCGTCGTCCAGGGCGTCCCGGTGGTAGGTGGTCCGGGGGACGTACCGGGCCTTCAGCCGCTCCGAGGCTCCGTCCTCGTCCACCTCCAGGGTCACGGCCAGGACTCCCTCCCGCTCTCCCCGGTTTACCGCCAGGACGCGGTGGGGCTTCACCCGGGAAAGCTGCTCGGAATAGTCCCAGTACATCTGGTAGACGCTCTTGGCCTTGGCGGCCTCGTCGCCGACGCCCTTCACGGAAAGGGAGCCGGTTTTCAGGTACCAGGACTTGACCAGGGCGCGGTTCTCGGGATCCTGGGAGGCCCGCTCCGCCAGGATGTCCATGGCCCCCTGGATGGCGTCCCGGGCGCTGGGCACCGATAGTTCCGGATTCTCGGGATCCTCCCGGACGAAATCCGGGGCCCGGGCTTCCACGGCCGCGTCGTCCCCCTGGACCATGAGCTCCGCCAGGGGCTCCAGGCCCCGTTCCTGGGCCACCATCCCCCGGGTCTTCTTCTTCTTCTTGTACGGGGCGTAGATATCCTCGAGCTCCGCCAGGGTCGAGCACTTGAGCAGGTTGCCGTGAAGGTCGGGACTCAGCTTCCCCTGGCCGAAGATGGCGCGCACGATCTCCAGGCGGCGGGTTTCCAGGTTGACGTAGGAATCGTACTTGTGGACCACGTCCCGGACCTGGACCTCGTCCAGGCTGCCCGTCCGCTCCTTCCGGTAACGGCTTATGAAGGGCACCGTGCACCCCTCGGCGGTCAGGGAAACCACCGCGGACACCTGGCTGGTCCGTACGCCCAGCTCCCCGGCGATCCGGTCCATCACGGCCACTTCGTTCACGGAAAGCCCGTCCACGTACTCCTGGTTCAGCTCCATGTGCGCTCCTTGGGGTCCTCGCGTCGCGGCGGGTACGATACGGGTTTGGCATGGAAAAATCAACACGGGTGAAGTACACTGGATTCGAACCGGGTCGGACACCGCGGGTCCGGAACCGGTCGGATCGAAAATGCCGGGTTTTCTTGACATTCTGGATATAGTAACTATAATAAAATTGCCATTATAGAATAAGCATTTATGCGCCGGCGGTACCAGGAGTTGTTATGCCGAAAGCAACCGAGAAAGTCCGGATATTCTCCGCCCTGGAAGTCGCGAATCTCTGCGGCGTCGTCAATCAGACGGCGATCAACTGGATACGCAACGGCCACCTCAAGGCCTTCACCACCCCGGGCGGACAGTACCGGGTCTACGCCGAGGACCTCCGCGCCTTCCTGGAAGGCCGGGGCATGCGGATCCCCGCGGAGCTCTCCGGGAAGTCCCGGTTCGAGGTGGACTGGAACACCCTGGTGATCATCGACGACGACCGGGAACTGAACGACCTGCTCAAGCGATTCTTCGAGAAGAGGCTTCCGTCCTTCGCGATCTCCCAGGCCTTCGACGGATTCGAGGCGGGCCGCATCCTCGCGGAAAAGCGCCCCGGGTTCGTCATCCTCGACGTCGACCTTCCGGGAGTCACCGGCCACTCCCTGTGCAAGCGCATCAAGACGGATCCGAGCTTCGGAAAGCCCTATGTGGTCGCCATCACGGGCCTGGACAGGCCCGAAGAAAAAAGCTCCATGCTGGAGGACGGCGCGGACGCTTTCTTCCCGAAACCCCTGGATTTCGACGAAGTCACCGCCTCCCTCCTGGACTTCGCCGGGAAAGTGCAGGCAAAGGTTGCCGCGGGATAATCCCAAGCCCGGCCTGGTCCTGGTCGTCGAGGACGAGGACGCCATCCGGCTCTCCCTCCGGGACTTCCTCCGGGGCCGGGGCTACGAGGTGCTCGTAGCCTCCGACGGGGTCGGGGCCATCAAGCAGCTCCTGGACAACGACGTGGACGTCATCATCAGCGACTACCGCATGGACATCCTGGGGGGAGACTACTGGGTGAAATTCCTGGCCCGGTACTGCCGGGACAAGAAAATCATCCTAACCTCCGGGTTCCTGCGCCCGGATTTCAAGGTGCCCTTCGAGGTGGTCTACAAACCCTTCGATTACGCCGAGCTGGAAGCCCTGGTCGGCCGGCTCGCGTCGGCGGCCCGGGACGGGCGGAATCCCTAGCCGGGCCGTCCGGGCCGTGGTAAGCGGCCGGGTCCAGGGAGTGGGATTCCGCTGGTCCGCCCGGATCCAGGCCCTCCGGTTTCACGTCTCGGGCTGGGTGAGGAACCTGCCGGACGGAGACGTGGATACCCACGCGGAGGGAAGCCCCGAGGCCGTGGAGCAGTACCTGGCGTGGCTGGAGAAGGGTCCTCCCTATTCCCGGGTGGAATCGGTCCGCTCCCGACCCGTCGAACCCCGGGGCTACGTTTCTTTCGATATCGAAGATTAAATCCGCTTGAAGATCACGACGGCATTCTGGCCGCCGAACCCCAAGGAGTCCTTCATGGCCGCCCGGATCGGGGCGGAACGGCCCTTGTTCGGCACGTAGTCCAGGTCGCACTCCGGGTCCGGGTTCTCGAGGTTGATGGTCGGAGGTGCGAACTGGTCCCGGATCGCCAGGACCGTGGCCACCGCCTCGACCCCCCCCGCGGCGCCCACGCAGTGCCCGGTCATCGACTTGGTGGATGAGATCATCAGCTTCCGGGCGTGATCCCCGAAGGCGAGCTTGATGGCCTTGGTCTCGATGGGGTCGTTGAGGGGAGTCGAGGTCCCGTGGGCGTTGAGGTAGTCGATGTCCTGGGGTTCCATACCCGCGTCCTTCAGGGCCAGGGTCATGGCACGGGCCGCCCCGCGTCCCTCGGGATCGGGAGCGGTCAGGTGGTGGGCGTCGCAGGTGGTGCCGAAGCCCGCGAGCTCGCAGTAGATGCGGGCGCCCCGGGCCTTCGCCGTCTCGTAGTCCTCCAGGACCAGGACCCCGCAGCC
>JBFZER010000284.1:0-8228 GCA_041306765.1 Spirochaetota bacterium
CGTCGGGGAACCGGACTTCCACCCCCCCGAAAACGTCCGTACGGCCGCGGCCCGGGCCATCGCGGAAGGGGCCGACCGCTACACCCCCGTGGCGGGCTACCCCGAGCTCCGGGAAGCCGTATCCCGCAAGCTCCTCCGGGAGAACGGCCTTTCCTACCCGGCCTCCCAGGTCATGGTCTCCTGCGGGGCCAAGAGCTGCCTGTCCAACGCCGTCCAGGCCCTGGTCGGTCCCGGGGACGAGGCTATCATCCCCGTCCCGGCCTGGTCCACCTACGCCGAGATCGTCAAGCTGGCCGGAGGCGTCCCCGTCCTCCTGCCCACCACCGCCGCGGAGGGCTACAAGCTCCGCCCCGAGGCTCTGGCCGCGGCCCTCACCCCCCGCACCCGGCTTGTGATCCTCTGCACTCCCTCCAACCCCACCGGCGCCGTCTTCACCCGCCCGGAGCTGGAAGCCCTGGCCGCCGTGCTGGAGCGTTCCCCGGAAACCTGGGTCCTCTCGGACGAGGTCTACGAGCGCATCCGCTACGTGCCCGAGGTCCCGAGCCCCGCGTCGATCCCCTGTCTGGCGGACCGCTGCGTCACGGTCAACGGCCTGTCCAAGTCCCACGCCATGACGGGCTGGCGGATCGGCTTCCTGGCCGGGCCCCGCCCCCTGGTGGACGCCTGCATCGCCCTCCAGGGCCAGACGACCACCTGCGCCTCCTCCATCTCCCAGAAAGCCTCCCTGGCGGCCCTGGAAACCGAACCGTCGGTGATCGATGCCTTCGTCGAGGTCTTCGCCCGGCGCAGGGAACGGGGGGCCGCCGCCCTCCGTTCGATGCCCGGCGTCCGCCTCCCGTACCCCGACGGCGCCTTCTACTTCTTCCCGGACCTCTCCTCCTATTTCGGCCTCCCGTGGAGGGGTGGGAGGATCGCCTCCTCCGACGACCTGGCCCTCTTCCTCCTGGAGGTGGCCCGGGCCGCCTTCGTGCCCGGGTCGGCCTTCGGACCCGGGGCGGAAGGCTGCGTCCGCATCTCCTTCGCCGCCGCGGACGGAGTGATCGACGCGGCCCTGGGACGGACGAAAACCGCCCTGGAAGCCTTGCGGGCCGGGGCTTACGCCTAGCGTCCGGGCATTCCTCACGGTCGGCCGGTGTACCGGGGCTCACCCCGCCCGGCCGCGCCGCGAAGGAGCCCTGTCAGCGATAGAGGAGATAAAAATAAAAGAAGTTTGCAGGGGTTCGACGGGGGGATGAGGAGGCTGGATTTTTCGCGCCTCGGCCGCTTCCGCGGCGGGCGTCGGGTCCTTCCGTAGCCCTGGGGCGAAACTAGCACGCCGGGAAACAAGAATCAAGTTACTTTCCGGAGAAACTTTCGAACAATGAAACGGTCAGCCCCTATACCTTGAACCGCCCCATCCGTTCGCTCACGGCGCTGATCCCGTCCCGGTTCTTCACCGTCAGGTCCGCCGCCGCGGTGGAGGCCTGGGACACCTCCGCGGCTCCCGCGGCGATTTCCGTCATGCTGTGCTCGATCTCCACGCTGGCGTCCAGGAGCCGCTTCATCTCTCCGATCACCGAGTCCGCGCCTTCCCGCATCTCCGCGGCCCCCGAGCGCACCTCGTCGGTTATCTCATGGATCTGGTTCAGGGCTTCCAGGACCTGGGCGGAGCCCGCGGACTGTTCCGCCATGGCGGCCAGGATGCCCTCCTCGACCCTGCGGATCTCCTCGATCTTGTCGACCAGGGCGGAAAACCGCGCGGAGGACTCGTCCGCGGACACGACCACCGCGGAGATGGCCCCGGATATCTCCCGCACGTCCAGGGAGATCGACTTGGACTGGCGGGCGGCGTTTTCGGCAAGCTTCCGGATCTCGTCGGCAACCACCGCGAAGCCCCGCCCCGCCTCGCCGGCGTGGGCCGCCTCGATGGCCGCGTTCATGGCCAGAAGATTGGTTTGGGCGGCTATGGAGGCTATCAGGGTGTTGGCGTCCCCCAGGCGTTCGGACCGGTCGGCGATGCCCTTGACGTCCTGGACCGTCCGATCCAGGACGGTCTTCCCCTGCCCCGCGGATTCCACGAGGCGGGCGTACTCGCCGCCCATCCGCTCGATGCTCCCGGTGACGGACCGGACGTTGGCGACCATCTCCTCGATCGAGGCCGAGGAATCCGCCACGGCCGTGGACTGACGCTCGATCACCCGGTTCAGGGCGTGCAGGTTCTCCACGATGCGCTCCACCGTGGCGGAGGACTCGGTCACCCCGGCGCTCTGGTCCACGGTCCTGCGCTTGACGCTCTCCACATTGGCGCTGATCTGCACCGCCGCGGAGGCCGTCTCCTCCATGGTCGCGGACAGCTCGGACCCGACGTCCGCGAGGGCGGCGGCCGTGTCCTGTATCTCCCGCACCATCCGGGCAAGCTCCTCCTGGAAGGAGTTGAAGTGCCCGGCCAGCAGGCCCAGCTCGTCCCGGGACTTGACGACGATCCTCCGCGTAAGGTCCCCGCCGCCGCCGGCTATTTCCCTGAGGGACGCCGACACGGACCCGGCGGAACGGACCACGGACAGGATCACCGCCAGGGCGAGGAGGGCGGCCAGGGAGTAGCCCGCCGCCACGGAGACCGTGACCGCGAGGAACAGCCTCCGGCCGTCCTCGGCGTAGGCCCGGGCCACCCCGAGCTGCTGGTCGATCTCCGCGAGGATCGTCACCGAGAGCATGCTCACGAAGGACGCCATCTGCTCCTGGAAACGGTCGTCCACGATCTTGTAATTGCCTTCCGCATAGGCTTCATAGATACCCCGGACTGCGACTTCCGCCAGTCTCCGGGCGGAAAGTTCCCGCAGGATGCCGAGCGCGGATCCGCCCGCGGTCAGGGAGACCGCCGGCGAATCCAGGTTCACGGTCATCCGCGCCAGCAGGTTCAGGAGGTTCGCGGCCTCGACCAAGGGAACGGGCTCGTCCGCCCGCAGGATGGGCGGCACGATGGAGCCGATCAGGTAAGCCGCGTCCTTCCCCTCCTCCAACAGCACGATGCTGGAAATCGGGGAGCCGTAGGGGGTACCCCGTTCTTCCTCGGAAATCATGGGGTACAGGGAATGGAGCCCGGTCATGCCCGCGGAATACAGGTTCCTGGAAGAAGCGAGTCGTTCGCCCGGCACCGCACGGCCGCGAATATCCGACAGGGAGACGAGGTCCCCCTCGACCTTCTCCTTGGCGGTGTCCGGAAGGCTGGACGCCGCCAGGAGAGGCCGGAACACGGCCGCCGCCCTGTCCGAGCTTTCGATCTGGGACTGGAGCTGTTCCTTGGAAGCCTCTCCCGCGAGGTAGAGGTCCATGAGGCCCCTCTCCTTCTGGATCTCCTCCAGCAGGGCCGAGAGCGATCGGAGCACTTCAAGGTTGCGGACGCTCCGGGCGAGGTCTCGGGTGTCCCGGGAAATCCCCAGGACGATCGCCGCCGCGAACCCCAGGCCGATCAGGATGGAAACGGCCAGCGGGGCTATCAGCTTGAGCTTGAGGGAGGAGGTTTTTGCCATAGGTGGAATAAGTATACCCCCGCTTCCGGAATGGCGAAAGCGATAAATCTCTAAAACCGCCATGTATTCGGAGACCTCCGGGATGGTATACTGACCGGCAGGGGAGGATGTTCCGCATGTCCGAGTCGTCGTACAGCCTGCGAGGCGAAGTCTGCGTCGTCACGGGCGCAACGTCCGGCATCGGCCAGGCCTCCGCCGCCGCCCTTGCCCGGCTCGGGGGGCGGGTGATCGGGATCGGAAGGGATCCCGGGCGGATCGAGGAAGCCCTGCGGCGGGTCGAGGCGGCGGCGGCCGAGGCGGGCGCGCCTCCCCCCTCCTTCGAACTCGCGGACCTGTCCTCCCTCCGGGAGACGGCAGCCCTTGCCGCCAGGCTGACGGCCGTCAACGGGACGATCGACGTCCTGGTCAACTGCGCGGGGGTCTTCTCCTCCCGGAGGACGCTCACCCCCGAGGGCCTGGAAACCCAGTTCGCCGTGAACCACCTGGCCCCCTTCCTGCTGACCACCTCCCTCCTGCCCGCCCTGGCCGCGGCCCCGGACGGCAGGGTGATCACCGTGAGTTCCGCCTCCCACCGGTTCGGGCGTATCCACTGGCGGGATCCCTCCCTGGCCCGCGGCTATTCCGGCCTGCGGGCCTACGGCCAATCCAAGCTGGCGAACGTCCTGTTCACCCGGGAACTTGCGCGCCGTCTGGGACCCGGGGCTTCCGTGACGGCCTTCGCGGCGGACCCGGGGCTGGTGCACACGGACATGGGCCTGAAACAAGGCCGGTCCGCGGCCAGCCTTGCCTGGCGCCTCCGCCGCCTCGGGGGCACCTCCCCGGACGTTCCGGCCGAGGGCATCGCCCTCCTGGCCTCCTCCCTTGAACTGCGGGGACGCACGGGGCTCTACTGGAAAGACGGCCGGGAGCTCGCGCCCTCCCGCCGGGCCCGGGACGCCGAGGCCGGCCGGAGGCTCTGGGAACTGAGCGGAGACCTGGTCCGGCGCGCCCTGACGGGAACCGACAGGGCTTCCGAAGCCTGACCGGGTCCGCGGCCGGATCCGTCCGGCCGGTTTTCCTTGCCCGCCCCTCCGGGCCGCCTGTATAATTCCGCCATCCTCTGGCGGGGGGTGGACGGTGACGGAAGGGCGTTGGGGAATCGGTCAGAAATTCATCCTCTTCATCTCCCTCTCGGTGCTGGTCTTCCTGGTGGGGATCTTCCTGATCACCCGGAACGTCCTTAGCGACTACGCCCTGGCCACGGCGGACGAGCTGGCCTCCACGATCCTGGACCAGACGGACAAGCGCCTGGGGCAGTTCTTCGAGGAGATGGAGCACCTGGCCCGCGGATTGGCCGGCACCCGGGCCGTACTGGAAGCGGACGAGGCGGCCATGGGGGACCTCTTCGTCGCCACCGTCCTGCCCCGGGCGCGCTACCTTCGGGCGGTCTACCTGGGCACCGAGGACGGGCGGATGTTCGAGTGGGGGGTCGGCAAGGGCTTCGTGGACTACCGTCCGAGCTTTCCGCCGGGCTACGACCCCCGGGTCCGGCCCTGGTACCGGGCGGCCCTGGACAAGGGGGATTTCGCCATCTCCGACCCTTACATCTACGCCAGCGTGGACGACATCGGCATCACCTGCGCCCTTCCCGTCGCCGGGTCCGGCGGGACCCTGGTCGGGGTCCTGGGCCTGGACATACTCCTGGAAGACCTCCGGAGGATCCTGGAGGACCTGGATATCCCCAAGCAGGGGAAGGCCCTGCTGGTCAGTTCCACGGGGGTAGTCGTAGCCAGCCAGTTTCCCGGGGACCGGGCAGCGGATCCCAGCCAGAAGGGCTTCGCGATGCCGATCGGACCGGATGCCCTCCGGGAGGTTTCCGGGGCGTTCACCACCTCGATCGACGGCGAGGACGTGCACTTCGTATACAAGAAGACCTCCCGGGCGGACTGGACCGTGGCGGTGGGAATGCCCCTGGATTCCATCCTCGCGTCCATGCGGGCCCTCCTCAACATCATCAGCATGGTGGAGATCATACTCATGCTGATGCTGACACTGGCCCTGGCGGGGATCACGGGCAGGCTCATCGTCTCTCCCCTGGCCGGCATCGTCGCGGTGATCAACCGCCTCAAGGCCGGGGACAAGGCGGCGAGGGTGCTGGTCCGGACCGGAGACGAGTTCGGCGTCCTGGGGGACGAGTTCAATATGCTGGTGGACGAGGTGGACGGGTATTCCCGGGACCTGGAGGACAAGGTCCGCCAGCGGACCGAGGAGATATGGCTTCTCCAGAAGGAGAACACCCGGCTGCGGGTCGCGGAGGAGCGCCGCCGCATCTACCGGGACATGCACGACAGCATCGGGGCCAAGCTGACGAACATCTTCTTCTGCGGAGGCGTCGCCAAGGACCTGGCCCGCGAGGGGCCGGACAAGCTTCGGGAGATGCTGGAGCGGATCGAGGCGAACTGCCTTGAGGCGGTGGCCAGCCTCCGGGGTGTCATCCTGGGCATGCACGAGGACGACCGGATGGGTTCGGACCTGGTGAAGTTCGTATCCGCCGGGATACGACAGCGGCTGGAGTCCCGGGACATGGACTTCGACTGCCGGATCCGGAACCGGCGGGCCCTGCGGGAACTGGGGGACGAGGAACGGACGGAGATCGAAAAGGTCCTGGAAGAGCTGGTCAGCAACGTGCTCAGACATTCCGGGGCCTCCCGGGTCCGGCTGCGGCTCTCGGCTGGTCCGCGGGGGGTGCTGCTTCGGTTTTCCGACGACGGAGCGGGATTCGACCCCGGCGCCGCACCGGCTTCTTCCTTCGGCCTTGCGAACGTGCGCTTCCGGATCGAACGGCTGGGGGGGAAGGTGTCCATGCGCGCGGCTCCGGGGCGGGGCGTCGAGTATTCGGCCCTCATCCCCTGCCGGAGGGAGGACCATGAAGACCGATAGCGGGTCCGGCCGCACCGCCGTCGCCATCGTCGAGGACGAGAAGGAAGTCCGGGAAGGTCTCCGCTACTTCCTGGGCCTGGACGACAGGATCCGCGTGGCGGGCTGCTTCGGCCGGGCCGAGGACTTCCTGTCCTGGGTCTCGGAAAATCCGGAGCCGGATATCGTCCTCATGGACATCCACCTGCCCGGGATGAGCGGCATCGAAGCCACCCGGTCCCTCCAGGAAAAGCATCCGAACCTGGTGGTCCTCATCCTCACCATCTTCGAGGAGGAGGACAAGATCCTGGACTCCATCAAGGCCGGAGCCAAGGGTTACATCCTCAAGAACACGAAGCCCGAGCAGCTTCTGGAGCAGATCCTGAGCGCCGGGGCCGAGGGCTCGCCCATCAGCCCCACCGTGGCCCGGCGCATCCTGGAGGAAATCCGCCGGGGCGGCACCGGAAAGTCCGCGGACTACGGACTCACCCCCCGGGAGCGGGAGGTCCTGCGGGACATCGTGGACGGCCTGACATACCGGGAACTGGCGGAACGGCACCACATCGCCGGCTCCACGGCCAAGAAGCATATTCTACACATCTATCAGAAACTGAACGTCTCCTCCAAGGCGGAGATCGTCCGCAAGGCCCTGGACGAAAAGCTGGTTTAGCCGGGACGCGCGCGGTGTGCCCGGGCCGCGGCCACCCCCTTGGACCGAATGGTGTACGCTGGGAAACCAGAAAGGCCGCGGGCGGGCAAATATACTCCCTTTGGTGCATATCGGGCCCCGGGAATCAGCCGTACACTAAGATGAGTCTGTCCGGCCTCCCTCTGGGACGGGCCGGACCATCCCCGAATTCCTGGAGGCTACAATGTCGGAAGGCAAGAAAGGCGCGTTGGGCTGGTACTTCAACACCAACCTGCTCACGCGCATCCTGATCGGCCTGGTCCTGGGCGCGATCGTCGGAATCATCCTGGGCTTCACCCCGGGAGCGGTCAAGGGCTATGTGGGCTTCGTCCAGCCCTTCGGAGACCTCTTCGTCCGCCTGCTCAAGATGATCGTCGTGCCGGTCATCCTCTTCTCCCTGATCGCCGGCGCCGCGAGCATCGCCCCCTCCCGCCTGGGCCGGGTGGGCGTGAAGATCATGGTGTACTACCTGTTCACCTCCGCCCTGGCCGTCCTCATCGGATTGGTGTTCGCGAACATCTTCCAGCCCGGCGCGGGCTTCAATATCGTGGGCGCCGCGGACATCAAGGGCAAGGAAGCCGTTGTTCAACCCCTCGCCCAGATCCTCCTGAACATCGTACCGACCAATCCCATGGAGTCCCTGGCCAAGGGCGACGTCCTGCCGATCATCTTCTTCGCCGTGGTCTTCGGCCTCGGAATTTCCTTCGTGAAGGATTCCAAGGTCGCCGCGATCGCCAAGGGCGCCGACATGCTCTTCGACGTCTGCAACTCCGCCGCGGAGACCATGTACAAGGTGGTGAAGGGGATCATGCAGTACGCCCCGATCGGCGTATTCGTCCTCATCTCCATCGTTTTCGCCCAGCAGGGCCCCAAGGCGATCGGTCCCCTTCTCGTCGTGACCCTAACGGTCTACCTCGGGCTCATCGTGCACCTCGTGTTCGTGTACGGCGGCTTCCTGGCGGTCTACAAGCTGGGGCTCCTCAAGTTCCTCAAGGGCGCCAACGAGGCCATGGTTACGGCCTTCGTGACCCGCTCTTCCTCCGGCACCCTGCCCATCACCCTGCGGGTGGCCGAGGAGAAGCTGGGCATTCCCCGGGCCACCTCCTCCTTCACCCTGCCCCTGGGCGCCACCATCA
>JBFZER010000285.1:0-5066 GCA_041306765.1 Spirochaetota bacterium
GAGGACCTCGGCTGCCGGGTTCAGCGGGCGGAGCCGGGCGCTCCCGGAGACCCGGTTTCCGAATTCCCGGCGGTGGATGAGCATGCTTGATGAAAAAAGTCGCCGAATCCAGCCGATACTAGCAGGTAGTATGCGAAAGGCCGTGGCGCTCCGGTACGACGAAAGCCTGCCCGCCCCGTTCCTCGTGGCGAAGGGAGTCGGACGTACGGCGGAACGGATGGAAACCCTGGCGGAGGAGCTTGGGATCCCCGTCCTGGCGGACGAAGCCCTCTCCGGGTTCCTGTTCCCGCTGGACCCCGGGGACATGGTGCCGGAAGCGTACTGGGAAATCGTCGCGCGGGTATACGTATTCATCGCGAAGCTGGAAGGAACATGAAAAAGAAGATCACCCTGGACCAGATCAAGCCGGGCGCGTCCTTCACCGAGGACGTCTTCATCGACGACCAGAACCTCCTGGTTCCGGCGGGAGTGGCGGTCAAGCAGAAAGACCTGGACATGCTCCAGAAGTGGGGCGTGGCCTTCGTGTACACCGAGGGAACCCAGATAGCCGGCTCCTCCTCGTCCGCTCCGGACGCGCCCCGGTCGGACGGGGTCAATCCCGCCGCGTTCCTGGGCGACCGCGACCTGTACAGGTCCTACACGGACATGGTGGACAAGCTGAAGGCCGTGTACGACCGCCTGGGCCGGGGCGAGCGGGTGGAGCCCAAGACGGTCGACCAGATTTCCCAGGACGTCCTCAGGGTCGTGCGGGAAAAGCAGTCCCGGGCGGTCGCCGCCATCCTGTCCGGGGATATGCAGGGCTACAGCTACGCCCGGGCGGGGGTGAACACCGCCATCCTCTCGGTGGTGATCGGGGTGACCCTGAAGCTTCCGCCCTACCGGCTCTCCTATCTCGCCACGGGTGCCCTGCTCCACGACGCGGGGATGCTGCGCATCCCGGACGCCATTGTCCGGAAGAAGGGGCACCTGTCCGAGGAGGAGCTCCAGAAGATGAGGGCCCACCCCCTTTTGACCTACAAGATCATCACCAAGGAGCTCCTGTACCCGGACGACGTCGGGATCACAGGCCTCCAGCACCACGAGCGCTGGGACGGCCAGGGGTATCCCCGACGGGTAGCCGGGGAGGATATCGACATCCTCTCCCGCATCGTCTCGGTGGCGGACGCCTTCGAGGCCATGGTCAGCGAGAAGCCCTACCGGAACTCCATGATCGGCTACGCCGCCATGAAAGCCCTGCTCTCGGACAATTCCCGCCGCTTCGATCCCGAAATCCTCAAGGCCTTCATCCGCAGCATGGGCATCTATCCCATCGGCTCGCTGGTGCTGCTCAACAACGCGGCGATCGCCCGGGTCGTGGAAACCCACCCGGACGCCCCCCTGCGTCCGAGGCTCCGGATCCTGGTGGACGAGTTCGGCAAGAGCTTTTCAGACGACCGGGGGGACCAGGTGGACCTGCTGTCCGAGAAATCCCTCTTCATCGCCCGCGCCCTGGATCCCAAGGAAGTGGCATCGGGATGACGGGTTTCCCCGGGAACCCGGAGAGCCCCCGCTCTCCGGCGGGGGAGCGGAAACTCAGCCGCAGCGAAAAGGGCCGCCGCGGGGAAGACGCGGCGGCGGCTTTCCTGGAGGGCGGAGGCTGGAAGATCGAGGAGCGGAACTGGCGCTGCCCCGCGGGGGAGCTGGACATCGTCGCCTCCCGGGGCGAGGACCTGGCCTTCGTGGAGGTGAAGACGGTCGACGCCTTCGGACCCGAATCCGCGGAACGCCTTCTGGACGCCGTCAAGCGGCGGCACATCGTAGAATCATCTAAATACTTCCTCGCCCGGAAACGAGAATATAACCGTATGCGCCCGCGATACGACGTAATCCTGGTCCGCGGCCTCGCCGTAGATCGGCACATCCCGCAGGCCTTCCTGGAGCATCCATGAGCTGTCCCGGCGAACGCAAGCACGATCCCCGACGACTTGAAGAACTTCGCAGGAAGATGCAAGATGAGCAGTACATCGCCGGCGCCATTCAGCGTATCGCCCAGGTCCTGAGCGCCGAGATCATGAACGGGTATGGAGTGCAGCATGGCGGACGAAAGGCGCGGTAGCCCGAGGAGATTCGGAAGGAGGCGCAAGGGAAGGGGGGAGCGTCCCGGGGCGCCCCAGCAGTCCGGCGCGCCGGAGTCCTCCGTGGAACCGCCCCCGACCCGGGCGAATCCGCCCATGGATTGCGGATTCTGCCACAAGCCGATATTCGACCTTTCCACGGCCCTGGCCGACCGGGAATCCGGAGGGCCCGTGCATTTCGACTGCGCCCTCCAGCGCGTGACGGACCGGGAAACCCTCGCCCCCGGAGAACGCCTGGTCTACATCGGTTCCGGGGTATTCGCCGTAGTCGAGTACAAGGACCGGACCGAAACCGCCTTCACCGTGAAGAGGCGCCTTCCCTTCGAGGAAGAGGGAAAGAAGCAGGACTGGCGCAGGGCCCTTTCCGCCCGGGTCACCAGCCTCTGACGGCCGAGCACCCGCACCACGGCATGGTTTCCATTCTGCTGGCCCTGGCCAGCATCCTGATCTGGAGCAACCTCGCCCTGCTCAGCACGCGGACGGCCTCTCTGCCGCCCCTTTTTTCCGTGGGGGCCGCCCTGTGCATCGGGGGGCTTGCGGGGCTGTTCCGGATCCGGGATTGGCGGATTCCCGCAAGCACCCTGGCGGTGGGCGTGGGAGGCATCTTCGGCTACCATGCCCTCCTGTTCGCGGCTTTCCGCCTGGCCCCCGCGGTGGAAGTCAACCTGATCAACTACCTCTGGCCCCTGCTGATCGTGGTGCTGTCCCCCGTGTACCTCCGGGGCTTCGAACTCCGGCCCGCGCACGTCGCGGGGGCCGTACTGGGCCTGGCCGGGGCCTTCCTGGTGGTGGGAGGCGGCCGCCTGGGTTTGAACCTCGCCGGCCTGCCGGGGCATTTAATGGCCGCGGCGGCGGCCTTCATCTGGGCCACCTACTCCCTTCTGACCAAGCGCGTGCCGCCCTTTTCCACCGGGGCCGTGGGGCTGTTCTGCCTCGTATCCGGAGCCCTGTCCCTGGCGCTCTGGGCGGGCCTGGAGCTCGCGGGCACGGGCACCCTGTCCCTTCCTGCCATGACGGCCCGGGAAGCCCTCTTCCTGATCCTCCTGGGCCTGGGTCCGATGGGGCTGGCCTTCTATACCTGGGACGCGGCCCTGAAGCGGGGGGATCCCCGGGTCATCGGATCCCTGGCCTACCTCACGCCCCTCCTGTCCACCTTCAACCTGGTCGTCGCGGGGGGAAAGCCCCTGACCTGGGCCACGGGCGCCGCCCTGGCCCTGATCATGGCGGGGGCCGTCGTGGGATCCTACGGGGGGCGTAGACGGACCGGGGGAACGGCCTAAGGCGGTCCCCGCCGTCCTTATGCAAGCCGTAGGACGCCGCCCGCCGATGGCGGGCATAGAATCATTTCCTAACCTCAAACGGCCGCAGGCCGTATCTCCTCGAACCCCGTGTAGGGGACCAGGGCCGCGGGAATCCGGACGGAGCCGTCCGCCCGCTGGAAGTTCTCCAGGATGGCGATGATGGCCCGGGAGCAGGCGATGGCCGTGCCGTTCAGCATGTGGACGTACTTGTTCTTCCCGTCCTCGTCCTTGTACCGGACGTTGAGGCGCCGGGACTGGAAATCCGTGCAGTTGGAGGTGGAGGTGACCTCCCCCCATTCCCCGCCGTTGCGGCCGGGCATCCAGGCCTCCAGGTCCCACTTGCGGTAGGCCGGGGCTCCCAGATCCCCGGTGCAGGTGTCCACCACCCGGAAGGGTATTTCCAGGGCCGAGAAGATCTCCTCCTCGATGGCCCGCAGCTCCTCGTGGGCCCGGTCCGAGTCCTCGGGCAGGACGTAGGCGAACATCTCGACCTTGGTGAACTGGTGGACCCGGTACAGGCCCTTGGAGAACTGGCCCGCGGCCCCGGCCTCCCGGCGGAAGCAGTGGGAGACCCCGGCCAGGCGGAGGGGCAGGGCGGCCTTGTCCAGGACCTGCCCGGAATGGTAGCCCCCCAGGGTGATCTCCGCGGTGCCGATCAGGCAGGTGCCCTCCCCCTCCACGGTGTAGACGTTGGACTCCGCGCCCCGGGGATTGAACCCGATGCCCTCCAGGATCTCGGTCTTGGCCACGTCGGGGGTGATGAAGGGGGTGAATCCCTTCTTCTGGAGGCGGTCCAGGGCAAAGCGGACCAGGGCCAGCTCCAGGATGACGCCCTCGTTTTTCAGGTAGTAGAACTTGGTGCCCGAGACCCGGGTGGCGGTATCGAAGTCCAGGATGTCCAGGTCCTGGCCCAGCTGGACGTGGTCCTTGGGCTCGAAGGCGAATTCCGTGGGTTTGCCGACCCTCTTCACCTCGAGATTGTCCTTGTCCTCCTTCCCGATCGGGGCGGAGGGATGGGCCATGTTGGGGATGCGGCGGCCTTCCACATCGAGCCGGGCTTCCGCCTCGGCGAACTCCGCCTCCAGGGCCGCGATCCGGTCCTTGAGGGCCTTGCCCTCCTCGATCAGGCGGCGTCGCTCCTCCTCCGGGAGTTTTGCCTTCATGGCCGAGGCGTTCTCGTTCCGGGCCCGGCGCTCGTCCTCCAGCCGGCGGAGGAGTTCCCCCCGGCGGTCGAAGAGGCTGACCACCAGGTCCGGGTCGGCCTGCATGTATCGGTCCGCGACGTTCTTCTTGACCGCGGCCAGGTTGTCCTTGATGAAACGGTAATCCAGCATGATGGGCCGAATGATACCCGAGGGGAGAGGGGCGGTTCAAGGCCGTGGCCGGCGCGGGGTCCGAGGGCGCGGCCGCCTGCGGTCCGTCCGCCGCTTCCCGCGCCGCTTGCGCTAGGCGGCTCGTTTCCGATACCATATCCCCATGAAACTGGAGATCAACCCCCGCGGAAACGGCGCCTGCCCCATCTGCACCTTTACCGACGACTGCCGGATCAAGCGCCTGCTCATAGCCAACGCGGACTCCCTGGAGGGGAAATCCGACGAGTCCCTGGAGATCGTCATCTACGGGTGCCCCTACTTCAAGGAGAAGGCCGACC
>JBFZER010000286.1:0-2886 GCA_041306765.1 Spirochaetota bacterium
CTGGGTGTTCCCGAACCTCTCGCTCTCGTAGGGTTCGTCCACGAGTCCCGTGGCGGTGACCCACCGTCCTTCCCAGGAATCCGTGGGAGGCTTCCGGAAGGTCGCAAGGCCCTCGGACCAGACGGTCAGCTTGAACCCGTCCTGCCGCCAGTCCCCGAAGTTCACGAAGGCGTAGGGCTTGCCGTACTTGGTCAGGGCCCGCTTCACGGCGACGACCCGGCCGATCACCTCCACCTTCTCTCCCACCGCGACATGGAGCCCGTCGAAGTCCGTCGCGGCGTACACGGGATAGACGCCCCGGTAGGCCGCCGGCGCCGTCGCGGCTTCCGGTGCGGCCGCCTTCGGACGGGGAGCGGCGCCGGGACGGGCCTTCCAGGCTTCCCCCCGGAACTCCGCCAGGGAGGGAAGGCCGGAGACGGGACCCAGGGCCAGGCCGGCCAGGAGTTCCCCGGCCCGGGACAGGGAGGGAAGGGTCCGCAGGGCCGAGAAGACCGGGGAGGTTTCCGGTTGGGCCAGGTCCTCGGCCCGGAAGAGGACGTTCTCCCCTGTGGAGAACCGGGGGAAGAGCCCGGGGTCCTCGGCCGCGGCGGCCAGGCCCAGGTCCACGACGATCGAGGGGAACCGGTCCTTCAGCGCCGGATCGCAGGAATCGTCCCACTCGGGATGCTGGAAGTTGGGGTGCAGGTCCGGGGAGGCGGAGCCGGACGGAAGGCCCGGCAGGACAAGGCCGTCGTAGTCGATCAGGACCGGCGTCCCGTCCGGCCCGATCAGGATGTTCCCGGTCTGCAGGTCCCCGTGGACGACGCCCTCCGCGGCCAGCAGGGTGAGCATCCGGAAGATGCGCTCCCGGAGGTCCCGCAGGGCCGCGGGGTTGTCCTGGACGGCTTCCAGCCGGGCACCCAGGGTCGATCCCTCGGCCCAGTCCATGACCATCGCGGGAACCGTGCCCGCGGGGGTGCGCAGACAGGACTCCTCCCATGTCGTCGGGATGAAGTGGGCGGCCAGGTCCGGCCGGGAGGTCGTGAGATCCGCGAGTCCCCGGCACACCGCCGCGGCCCGGGCCCTCCGTCCCTTGTCGTCCTCCTTGAAACACCTCAGGGCTTTCCGGGACCCCCCTCCGTCCCGGAGTTCGTAGATGTAGGCGTAGCCTCCGGAAACGGGCATGGGGGCGCCCATGGGACCCATGACAAGTCGATAGCCCGCCAGGGAGGGCGGCAACAGGTTCTCCGGGTTCCCGGAAAGCACCGCGTTGTAGTCCGAGAGGGAGGGCCAGGCCATGCTATACCGCTGCCAGGAGGGAAAGATCGTCCCGGCGCAGGCGGCCGGCCTCGATCTCGGCCCGGACCCAGGCCCGGAAGGCGGCCTCCGGGGCTCCCAGCAGGAAGGCCCAGAGCGCGGCCCGTCCGGACTCCGGCTCCGACAGGGCCCGGGCGGCCAGGGCATCCGTCAGCAGGGCGAGCCGGGGCCTCCGGAGCCCGGCCAGGGAGAACTCCGCCCGGGCGAACCCCGGACACTCCGTCCCGTTCTCCGCCACCAGGTCCGGGGTGGACCCGAAGGCACCCGGGTCGTCCAGGGGAAAGGAAGCCGCGGGTCTGCACCCGTCCAGGATGAAGAGCACCGTGTCGCCCACCGCCGCGGCCGAAACGCGCCGGCCCCCGGCTTCCAGGCGGACCGCCAGGGCCGTTGACCAGGAACCCCGGGCCCGGGCGGCATCCTCCAGCCACCCGCCCCCTCCGGTTCCGGATCTTCGCCCGGCCCGGGCCGCCTCGACAGCACGCCCGGGATCCTCGATCCGGCAGAGGGCCTCGGCCAGGGCTTCCGCCCAGCCCGCGCCGTCCCAGCCCTCGCCGGCGCCGTCGCAGAGGGCCAGGGCCAGCCCGTCCTCCCGGAAGGCCATGCGGTCGTCCCCGGAGCCCCGGTCCTTGGGCAGGCTCCGGGCCAGCCGGGTCCGGAGGGCCGGCCCCCCGGTTCGGGCGACGATCACCGCAGGCTCGAGGGCCGGGTGCCCAGCTCCAGGAAGCGGGTGGCCAGCCCGGCCCCCGCCCCGTAGGCGAAGAACCGGGACTCGGGTCCAACGGAAAAGCCCGCCTCGACCGCCCGGGCCAGGATGTGGGGCGGGAAGCGGCTGGACATCGAGAAGAGCAGGCGCCCGTGCGGGTCCAGGCGGGACTCGTCCGAGGGAAAGGCGACCTCGCCGCCCCCGGAACCGACGTGGAGGTTGAAGACCAGGATCTCCCCGTCCTCGGTGTGGAGGCTCCCCAGGACTTCCGCGGCCCGGCGGGGCTCCCCGTCCGTGGGCTCACCGTCGGAGATGTTGATGACCGTGGGCGGGTAGGACCGGGGGTGGGCGTCGCACCAGCGGGCCGCCATGCCGCAGGCCGCCTCGAAGGCCGCGGTCATGGGGGTGTCCCCCTCGGCCACCGGGTCGATCCACCGGGGCTCCTTGCCGCCGTCCGGCAGGTCCGCAAGGCGGGCGGGAGCCGCCGCGATCCGGGAGATCGAGGTCCACTCGCCCCCGCCGGATCCCTCGGGCAGGGCGCTGGAAACCTTGCCGTCCCCGTAGCCCAGGCAGGCGATGTGGAAGTAGTCCCGGACCCCGTCGGGCCGGGAACAGCGCACCGCCAGCTCGTACAGGGCCCGGTCCACCGTCCGGGCCAGGTACTCGGCCTTGGACTGTCCCAGGGCATAGGGGGAATCCATGGACCCCGAGCGGTCCAGGAGGAAGACGATGAGGGTGGGATCCGTGCGGCTGATGGACGCCCGGTAGGAGGCCGCGTCGGGCTTTCGGACCGGACCTCCCGGCCGGGAGCTTTCTCCCCGGGCCGCGCCGGCCGCGGCCTGGGCCCAGGCCGGCACCGCGTCCGGGGCCGCGGAAGGGACCGCCGC
>JBFZER010000287.1:0-12159 GCA_041306765.1 Spirochaetota bacterium
AAGCAGTACTCCGAAATCGCAGGCAGGTTGGACCTCAGGGACATGATCCTGCTGCCCGCGGGCAGGATGTGATCCGTGGTGATGTCATCCGCCAAGGCCAGGAGGACCTCGCCCTCCAGGGTGTCCGCCAGGGGCTTGAACTCCGGGAGGGCCTTGATGTTCGGGCCCCGGCGGATCTTGACCGCGGACCCGTCCTCGGGGGGAAGGACCACCTGGGAGTCGTCGACCAGGAAGGCCTCCGGCTGGCGGAGCGCCGGGGCGGGGCCCAGGCTCCGGGGGTCGGTGATCATCCCCCGGACCGCGGAGGCGGCGGCGGTCTCGACGCTGACCAGGTGCACCCGGGCGTCCTTGGTGCCCGACCTGCCCTCGAAATTTCGGTTCGAGGTACGCAGGGACACCCCCCCGGAGTTGGGGGCCTGGCCGATGCCGATGCAGGGCCCGCAGGCGCACTCCAGGATCCGGGCCCCCGCCCCGACCAGGTCCGCCAGGATCCCTTCCTTGGTGATCATGAGCAGGGTCTGCCGGGAGCCCGGGGCGACAACCAGGCTGGTCCGGTCCGCGACCTTCCGGCCCCGGAGGACCGCGGCCGCCCGGGCCAGGTCCAGGTAGGAGGAGTTGGTGCAGGACCCGATGAAGCACTGGTCCACGGGGGTGCCTTCCACCTCCCGCACCGTGACGACCTTGTCCGGCATGTGGGGCAGGGCGATCAGGGGCTCCAGCGCGGCCAGGTCGATCACGATCTTTTCGTCATACTCCGCCCCGGGATCCGCGGCAAGGGGAACCCAGTCCCCTCCCCGGCCCTGGGCTTCCAGGAAGGCCTTGGTGACCCCGTCGGAGGGGAAGACCGAGGTGGTGGCCCCCAGCTCGGCGCCCATGTTGGTGATCGTGCCCCGTTCCGGCACCGTGAGGGAGGTAACTCCGTCCCCGGAGTATTCCAGGATCCTTCCGACTCCGCCCTTCACGGAAAGCCGCCGCAGGAGCTCCAGGATGATGTCCTTGGCCCCCACCCAGGGGGAAAGCCTGCCCCGGAGTTCCACGTTGAGCACCCTGGGCTCGGGGATCGAGAAGGGCACCCCCGCCATGGCCAGGGCCACGTCCAGTCCGCCCGCGCCCATGGCCAGCATCCCCAGGCCCCCCGCCGTGGGGGTGTGGCTGTCCGAGCCCAGGAGGGTCTTGCCGGGCACCCCGAAGCGCTCCAGGTGGACCTGGTGGCAGATCCCGTTGCCCGGCCGGGAAAAGCGGATGCCGTACCGGGCCGCCACGTCCTGGAGGTAGGCGTGGTCGTCGGCGTTCTCGAAGCCCGTCTGCAGGGTGTTGTGGTCCACGTAGCTGACGGACAGTTCCGTTCGGACCCGGTCCACCCCGATCGCCTCGAACTGGAGGTAGGCCATGGTGCCCGTGGTGTCCTGGGTCAGGGTGTGGTCGATGCGCAGGGACAGCTCCCCGCCTTCGGATTCGCCGGCCCTGTGGGTGTCTATGAGCTTCCGTACGAGGTTCTTCGCCATGCCTTCCTCCTCAAAGAATCGCAGGACTATCTGCGAATTTCGCTTTACAGAATCCTGATGCGGGTCTAGTATACACCTGGATTCTGGATCCAGGATGCAGAATCCAACAATTCGGATGAATTTTTTTACTTCCAGGGGGCTTCGTGGGGTATTTGAAGGACGTTCCGGATCTCCGTACCCAGCCGGTACGGGACATCATCTTCGAACGCCTCCGAAAGGCCATCATCCAGGGCGAGCTGAAGCCGGACACCTACTTCACGGACGTGGAGATCGCCGAGGAATTCGGCGTAAGCCGCACCCCCGTGCGGGAGGCGGTCCAGAAACTGGAGCTCGGCGGTTACATCGAGCGGGTGCCCATGCGGGGCAACCGGGTCCTCGGCCTGTCCCCCCGGGAGCTGGCCCATTCCTTCGCGATCCGGAAGGCCCTGGAGATGCTGGCGCTCCGGTACACGGCCCTGCGAATATCCGAGGAAGCCCTGGCCCGGATGGCCGAAATCCTGGAACGCCTGGAAGCCCTCGCCGCGTCCGGTCGGGCGGAAACAGACCCGGAACATCTGTTCGCCCTGGTCAAAGAGTACAATGCCGTCCTCTTCGGATCCTGCGGGTCGGAACACCCGGAAGGTCTGGTCTATGCCCAGCGGGAGATCTTCGACCGGTACGGAGTGATGCGGGTTGTCCTGCCCAACCGAGTGGGCCGCAGCGTGTCCCGGCGCCGGGAACTCTGGGAAGCTTTCCGGGCCCGGGATCCCGGAAGAGCCGCCGCGATCTGGGCGGATCACCTGGACGAGTCCTTCGCGATCTGGCGGGACAAGTCGGGCTTCGCCGAGGAGCTCAAGGACTTTCCCTTCTTTTAGGCCGCATCCGCCCGAAGAGGCGGTCGAGCGATATTTCCGATCCTTAGGAGGAACGGTATCATGAAGAAGACACTCGCGATCGTGTTAGCGCTATCGATCCTGGCGGTGTCCTTCGTCGGCGCCCAGACCTGGAAGCCCACGAAGACCATCGAACTGGTGGCCCCCGCCAACCCGGGCGGCGGCTGGGACATGCTCTGCCGGGTCGTGCAGAAGACCCTGGTGGACGAAAAGCTCGTCGACAAGAACATCATCGTGGTCAACAAGCCGGGCGGCGGCGGATCCGTGGGCTGGACCTACCTGAAGGGCAAGAAGGGCCAGGGCGAATACCTTGCGGCCACCTCCACCTTGATCATGCTCAACAATCTCCTGGGTTCCAGCGAGCTCACCTTCAAGGACTTCACCGTCATCGCGGCCCTCCAGACCGAGTGGATCTCCATCACCGTCCAGGCGGACGCCCCCTACAAGAACATCAAGGACCTGATGGAGGCCATCAAGGCCAACCCCGCGGCCATCCCGATCGGCGTGGGCCCCACCCTGGGGAACAACGACCACCTGTTGATCCTGCGCCTGGCCAAGGCCTACGGGATCGATCCCTCCAAGCTCAAGTTCATCGTGTACCCCGGAGCCGGCGGCGAGATCGTCCCGGCCCTCCTGGGCGGGCACATCAAGGCCACGACCATCGGCCTCGGCGAGGTCCTGGAACAGCACAAGGCCGGCAAGCTCCGGGTCCTGGGCGTCAGCTCCGACGCTCCCCTGTCCTTCCTGCCCGGAGTACAGACGTTCAAGGCCCAGGGCATCGACGTGGTGTTCCCCCACTGGCGCGGCATCATCGGAGCCCCCGAGATGACCCCCGCCATGGTGAAGTACTGGGACGACGTCTTCACCAAGATGGTCCAGACCAAGACCTGGAAGGAACAGATCGAGAAGCTCGGCTGGACCGGGTTCTACCAGAACTCCGCCGCCCACACCGCCTTCCTGACCGAGCAGACCGGGATCTTCAACGACCTGCTCACGTCCGTGGGGCTCAAGAAGTAATCTCGCGATAAAATCGAGGGGGTGTCCTACTCGCAGCCGCGCTTGGGACACCCCGCAGGCGCGTCCGGGACGCGCCGGGAGGTGCGCTCGTGACAAAAGACACCCTGACCGGAATCATCGCCGTCCTCGTGGGAGGAATTTACTCGGTCACCACGCTGATGCTCCCCGAGATGCGGATGGGGGACAGGCTCGGGCCCAAGATCTTCCCCCTGGTGATCGGAATCGCGTCCGTCCTGGCGGGCCTGGCCCTCATCCTGGGGGACCGCAGGCCCGGGAAGCAGTCCAAGAAGACGGACTTCGGCTTCCTTGAGCACAAGGACATCTGGCTCAAGATCCTCCTGACCACGGTGGTCGGGATCGTCTACGGCCTGGTGATGGACAAGCTGGGATTCCTGATCCCCACAACCCTCTTCATGCTCTTCATCTCGACCCTGATCAACAAAGGCCGACTGGTCCAGAACGCGGTCCTTTCGGCCACGTTCGCGGTCATCACCTACGGGGTCTTCGCGGTGGCCCTGAAACTCAGCCTGCCCCGGGGATTCCTGGAATCCCTGCTGCCATTCTAGGAGGAGACCGAGATGCAAGAGATATTCGCCAACCTCGGCCTGGGCTTCCAGACCGCGTTCACCTTCACGAACATCCTATGGGTGTTCATCGGCGGGACCCTGGGAACGATCATCGGCATGCTCCCGGGCCTCGGGCCCGCCACCGGCGTGGCCATCCTGATCCCCATCACCTTCGGCATGAACCCCGCCACCGCCCTCATCACCATGTGCGCGGTGTACTACGGGGCCATGTTCGGGGGTTCCCGGGCGTCCATCATGATCAACACACCCGGGGACGCCTCGGCCATCGTGTCCTGCTTCGACGGCTACCCCATGACCAAGCAGGGTCGCGCCGGAGCGGCCCTGGCCATCTCGGCCCTGGCCTCCTTCATCGGGGGCATGATCGGGATGGTCTTCCTGGTCTTCCTGACCCAGCCCATCGCCGCGGCGGCCCTCAAGTTCGGCCCCGCGGAGATGTTCTCCCTGATGTTGTTCGCCCTGGTGGCCACGATCACCTTGGCGGAAGGCAACCTCCTCAAGGGAGCGGTGGCCATCGTCTTCGGCCTCATGCTCTCCACCGTAGGCATCGACGCCCTCACCGGCATCATCCGCTTCACCTACGGCGCCGAGGCCCTGCAGGACGGGATCGACTTCCTGGTGATCATCATCGGGGTCTACGCGGTCTGCGAGGTGTACAAGAACTTCAAGGATATCAACGCGGTCTACAAGTTCGACTCCAAGCACATCGGCAAGGTCTGGATCACCCGGGAGGATTGGAAACGGTCCCTGCCCCCGATGCTTCGGAGTTCACCCCTGGTCTTCATCGTCGGCGTGCTCCCGGGCATGGGCGGCACCATCGCCACCTTCATGTCCTACGCCATGGAGAAAAACCTCAGCAAGCACCCCGAGGAATTCGGCAAGGGCGCCATCGAGGGCCTGGCCGCCCCGGAGGCGGCGAACAACGCCTGCTCCTGCGGCGCCATGGTGCCCCTCCTGACCCTGGGCATCCCCGGCTCCGGCACGACCGCGGTCATGCTGGGCGCCCTGATGCTCCTGGGCGTGCGGCCCGGTCCGACCCTCTTCACGGACCACCCCGAGATCGCCTGGGGCGTGATCGCCTCCATGCTGATCGGGAACATCATCCTGATCATCATCAACCTCCCCCTGGCGATTCCCCTGGTGCAGATCCTGAAGGTGCCGACCCGGATCATGCTGCCCATCATCATGGGCCTGGCCTTGATCGGGACCTACTTCCTGAACTACAGCTCCTTCGACTTCGTGGTGGTGATGATCTCCGCGGTGATCGGGTACCTGTTCTCCAAGCTCGAGATACCCCTGCCGCCCCTGGTCCTGGCCCTGATCCTGGGGGGCACCACGGAACAGGCCCTGCGCAACTCCCTGGTCCTCTCGGACGGCTCCCTGGGCATCTTCATCCAGAAGCCGATCTCCGCGGTCTTCATTGTCCTGGCCGCGGCCTCGCTGGTATACTCCCTTGCCAAAAGGAAGAAGCACTCAGCATGAAACCCGATAGGACGGCGGGGCGCCCCCGGCGCTCCCTGCTGTACATCCCCGGGAACAACCCGGGGATGATCCAGAACTGCTCCATCTACGGGGCGGACGGGGTCCTCCTGGACTTGGAGGACTCCATCGCCCTGGCGGAAAAGGACGCGGCCCGCAAGCTGGTCCGCCACGCCCTCGACGCCCTCGATTTCGGGGGCGTGGAGAGGGTGGTGCGGATCAACGGGCGGGACACGCCCTACTTTGAAAAGGACCTCGAGGAGATCGTCCCCGCCCGGCCCGACGCCATACGCTTGCCCAAAGTGGATTCCGCGGAGGATGTTCTCGCAGCGGATCGGATCATTGCCCGGATCGAGGCCGAGTGCGGCCTGGCCCCCGGGGGCGTGAGAATCCAGGCCATGCTGGAGACCGCCCGGGCCATCGCCAACGCCGTGTCCATCGCCGCCGCATCTCCCCGCCTCTCGGCCCTGACCCTGGGCGGCCAGGACCTGGCCGCGGACCTGGGGATCAAGGCCACCAAGGAGGGCCGGGAACTCCTGTACGCAAAAGGCGCCGTGATCATCGCCGCCAAGGCCGCGGGCCTGGAGGCCTTCGATACGGTCTACACGGACGTCAACGACCTGGAGGGCTTGCTGGAGGCCACCCGGACGGCGGTATCCCTAGGTTTCTCCGGAAAGGCCGCCATCCATCCTTCCCAGGTCCCGGTGATCCACGCGGCCTTCGCCCCGGCCGAGACCGAAGTCCGCAAGGCTCGCGCGGTCGTCGGGGCCGCCCGGGAAGCCGAGGCCCGGGGCGCGGGGGTGGTGGCCCTGGACGGGCGCATGATCGACGCCCCCGTCGTGGCCCAGGCGGAGCGGACCCTGGAGCTCGCCCGCCTGTCCGGCATGGAGGACGCCCAAGCATGAAGCTCGACTGCGTGACCAATTCCATCGGGCGACGGGTACCCCGGGAGATCCCGGGGCTCGGCCCCCTGGCCCCCTACGCGGGGGCGTACTCCCGGTTGGACGGCTCCTTCGTCTATACCCCGAAGGCATTTCCGCGCCGGGTTCCCGCTCCGACCACGGACAAGGTCGCCCCCGGCCTGACCGCGGCCATCGAGCGCTCGGGCCTGGAAAGCGGGATGACCGTGTCCTTCCACCACCACCTGCGCAACGGCGACACCGTGGTGGAGCAGGTCCTTGCCGCGGCGGAGGCCCTGGGCATCCGGAACCTGACCCTGGCGCCCAGTTCCCTGGGGGACGAGGCGGACTGCGTGGCCGGCTTCATCCGGCGCGGCGTCGTGACTCACCTGCACACCTCCGGGGTCCGCGGAGAGGTCGGCAAGGCCATCTCCCAAGGCCGGATCGAGGCCCCGGTGGTCATCCGGAGCCACGGGGGACGGGCACGGGCCGTCGAGGAAGGGAGCCTGCGGATCGACGTGGCTTTCCTGGCCGCCCCGGCCTGCGACAGGCTCGGCAACATGACCGGATCCGCGGGCAAGGCCGCCTGCGGCTCCCTGGGCTATGCGATCCACGACGCCCGGTACGCGGGACGGGTGGTGGCGGTGACGGACAACCTGGTGCCCTATCCCCTGGGCCCCCGCATCTCCATCCCCCAGTACCTGGTGGATCATGTCGTCGTCGTGGACTCCATCGGGGACCCCTCCAAGATAGCCACCGGGGCCACCCGGATCTCCCGGGACCCCGTCCAGCTCCGCATCGCGGAACTGGCCTTCGGACTCATCCGGTCCACGGGAATGCTGAAAGACCGCTGCTCCTTCCAGACCGGGGGCGGCGGCCCCAGCCTGGCTGCGGCCCGGTACGTCCGGGATTACATGAAGGAGAAGGGCATCCAGGGAAGCTACTGCATCGGCGGCATCACGGGCTTCATGGCCGAGATGCTCCGGGAGGGGCTCTTCGAGGCCCTCTTCGACGTCCAGAGCTTCGACGCCGCTGTCACATCCTCCATGGCCGGAAACCCCCGGCACATGGAGGTGGACGTCTCCTGCTACGCCAACCCCCTGAACAAGGGCTGCCTGGTCAACGACCTGGACGTGGTTGTCCTGGCCGCCCTGGACGTGGACACGGACTTCAACGTGGACGTCCTGACGGGCCACGACGGGGTCCTCCGGGGAGCCTCGGGAGGCCACTCGGATACCGCCGCGGGGGCCAAGCTGGCGGTCATCACCGTGCCCTCCATGCGGAACGGGGTGCCCTCCATCCGGAACCGGGTCCAGACCGTCGTGACCCCCGGGGAAACCATCGACGCCATCGTCACCGAACGGGGCATCGCCATCAAGCCCCGCCGGGAGGACCGGGCCGCCGCGGCCCGGGCCGCGGGACTGCCCGTGAAGGACATCGGAGCCCTGAAGGCGGAGATCGAGAAAGTCACGGGGATTCCCGACGAGGTGGAGTTCGCGGACGACATCGTGGGTATCGTGGAATACCGGGACGGGACGATCATCGATTCGATCCGAAGAGTCGTATAGGACTGCCGGAGCGGCGGGGTTAGCCGGAAAGGACACGACATGCAGCAGCCGTGGATCATCGGGGCCGCCGTCCTGGCGGGGGCTTTCCTGGGCGACCGCCTGAAGTTCCCCTCGGGCATCCTGACGGGGGGCATGATCGCGGGCCTGGTGGCCAAGGGCTTCGTGGACGGGAACGTGCCCAGCGGCCGCGCCCTCTCGGTGATCTCCCAGCTATTGGTGGCCTACGTGGTGGTGTCCAATTCCGACGTGGCCACGATCCGGAAGCACCCCGAGATACTGCCCATCGCCCTGGGCTACATCGTCGCCCTTACCCTCTTCTGCCTGGGGGCGGCCTGGGCCCTCAACAAGCTCTTCCGCATCGACCTGCAGACAGCCATCTACGCAACCGCCCCGGGGGGACTCTCCGGCATGGCCCTTTCCGCCACGGAGGCCGGGGCGGAGACCCCGGTCTCCATGATGTTCCACCTCTTGAGGCTTACCCTGACCCTGGTATTCACGCCCTTCCTGGCGTCGCTCTTCGGGAAGTGAGGGTCGGAGGATCCCCGGCCAGACTGCGCGGACTCACACCCGTCAGCGGCGATCCGCTTCCGCGATCCGCCCGGCGATGGTTTCGAAGATATCTGTCCAGCCTCCGTGGAAGGGATCCCTGAGACCGAACCGCGCGATCAGGAGCCCCAGTTCCGGGGCCACGAAGACGTACTGTCCGTGCTTGCCCGCCGCCGCGAAGTGACGGTCCCGGCCCGGTCCCTCGTCGATCCACCAGAAATACCCGTACCCCGTTCCCCCGGGGGCCTTCGGCCGGGTGGACTCCTCGATCCACTCCCGAGGCAGTATCCGGTTCCCCTCCCAGTCGCCGCCCCGCAGGTACAGGCGGCCGAACTTCAGGAAATCGACGGCCCTCGCATTCACCCCGCTTTCCATCTTCTCAAAACCCCCCTCACGATCCAGGCTCCAGGAGGCGGGAGCTTCCGCGCCGATCCGGGACCAGATCCTCTCCGACAGGTATTCGGACACGTTCCGACCCGTCGCCCGTTCCAGGACCAGGCCGATCAGGAGGGGGTTGAAGTTGTTGTACAGGAAAACTGCTCCCGGCGGGCCGTCGATCCGGGCCGAAAGCGCCAGACTCCGGAGCTCCGGGGAATAGTAGGTGGAGGCGTCGTCGCTCCAGGGGAGGCCGCGCTCGACATAGCGGATGCCCGAAGACATGGAAAGCAGGTGCCGGATGCGGATCTCCCCGAAACGCGGGTCCCGGTTCCGCAGTTCGGGCAGGTAATCCGCCACGGGATCCTCCAAGCTCCGGATGCTCCCGTCCGCAAGGGCCGCCCCGACGAGGGCGGACGCGAAGGACTTGGCCACGGAAAAGGAGGTTAGCGGTTTTTCCCGGCCGCCGCCGTTGAAGTAGCCCTCGTACAGAAGTTCGTCGTCCTTGACGACCAGGAAGGCGAGGGTCCCGGACTTTCGCAGCAGGTCCTCCAGTTCCACCTCCCGATCTGCCGTATCCCCAGGTTTCGGAAGCGCCCGGAATGCCCCGGAATACCGATCCAGGGTTCCGGGGGAAGCCGGCTGGAAGTCGAAGCGGGGCGCGCCGTTGGGAACCGCACGCTCCGCAAACCGGCCCAGGTCCCCGGTATCCGAGTCTCCCCAGGCTATCGCCCGAGCCGTCTGGGAATGCCCGGTGAAGGCGTGAGCCCCGAGCCAGATCCCGAATGCCGAGGCCGCCGCGATCCCTGCGATCCGGATCGCCAATCTCTTGGCGCTTCCGGGGACCGTCCTTCTCCGCTCCATGTTCCCTCCAAATTCCGCGGACTATACCAACCCCAGCGCCGCTGCGTACCGTACGGCTTCCGCGCTGGATTTCGTGCCCAGCTTCTCCAGGATCCTCTGCCGATGGTTGTTGACCGTGGCGACGCTGATGTACAGGCGATCCGCTATCTGCCGGCTCGCCAGTCCCGACGCCACGAGCCCCAGGATCTCGGTCTCCCGGGGCGAGAGGGATCCCGGTTCCTCGGCGCGGTCTCCGGGAGGAAACAGGTGCCAGGAACCGGCTCTGCGGTTTTCCAGGCGGCGAAGCAGGGTTTCCTCCGCGGTCCCCCGAGGCGACCGGTCGTTCGCGATCAGGACCAGCCAGGGGTTTCCCCGGGCATCGGCCTCCAGGATCACGACCTGCTGGACAAGGCGGACCAACCCCCCGCCCGCGGAGCGTATGCGGAATTCAAAGGACAGCCTGTAGTCCCTTCGCTCCCCCGGGGGTACGGCCAGCAGGAACCGGAATGTCCGCGTCACGGTTTCCAGTACGAAGGACAAGTCCGGCGGATACATGAGCCGAAAGAAATAGTCCGGACCCAGGACCAGGGCTTCTTCCCGGGGATAGCCCCCCAGGAATTTGAAGGACGAGGTTAGAAACCGGTAGGCCCGGGTACGCAGGTCGAACAGGGCGACGGAACTGCCGTCCACGGCGTCCAGGGTTTCCAGGAACGGAAGATGGTGGGCCAGGGCGGACTCATCGCAGTCCTCTTGGCGTATCCGAAGCCTGCTTAGAAGATCCTCGTAGTCCTTCGCCCAGTCGGTTGAATCCGGCACCGCGGTCCTCCGCGAAAACCGCTTAAAATGATGATTCCTCATCATACCGCGCCCGGGAAAAGCCGGATAGAGTACAGGCGAGCGATCGAACCGGGGGGGTCCGAGATGGAAGGCCGCCGCAAACCGGTAGGAGGAAGATATGACGGAATCGGAACGGATTAAGACCCTTCAGCTGATGTACGCCGGGGTTCTTGTGGACGCGGTTCGGCAATATGGAGCTTTCGGGATCCTGGAACAGGTTGCCGAAAAGAAACGGATCGAGCAGGAGCTTGCGGCTCGGGACCAGGTATCGCGTCTGGGGATCCGGACGCCCGGAGACCTTTTCACGGTCCTGCCGGAAATTTTCGGATGCGCCGCCTGGAGCCCCGACGCCTCGAGCCCGGTCTTCCGGGTGGAGACCCGGTCCTGCCTGATGTGCGCCCTGGCCAAGCGGCTCGGCGCGCCGGCGCCCTGTTCCATCTACTGCGTCAACCCCACCGCCGGCATGGCCAAGGCCTTGCCGATGCCGCATACGCTGACGGTTAGAAGCACACTCTGGGACGGCAGCTCCTGCGTCTTCGAGCTGGAGCCTGTGTCGGAGGTCGGGGAAGCCCGATAGGGTTCCCGATTGCGCCGGGGCCCCGGGACCGCGCCGGAAAGGGCGGGTCCGGAGCGCCCATTGGCGGAACCCGGGCGGTCCGGTATGATCGATCCGAGCCGGTTTCGAGGATTCCGGCACGGGAGAAGACATGATCCGACTCGGCATCGCTCCGGGCCCCGGGGAGCTCCGGTTCTTCCTGTTCGCCACCTTCGCCTGGTCCTGGATTTTCTGGTTCGGCCTGGCCGTCCTGGCCCGGGCGGGACTCGTGACCGCGGGTACGGCCCCCTTCGTGATCCTGCACATGGCCGGCGGGTTCGGTCCCACGATCTTCGCCCTTGTCTGCGCCGCCCGCCGCGCCGGGGACCGTCCCCTGGCGGGCTTCCTGCGGACCTGGCTGCCCGGGCGGCTTTCTCCCGCGGGATTTGCGGCCTTCGGGGCCGGGCTGGTCCTGGCCGTCGCCCGCCCGATCGCCCTCTGGCTGCTCCGCCCCGATACACGTCTTCTTGTCGAGAACTGGCCTCTCATGCTTGCCCTCTTCCCGGCCATGATCCTCGGAGGCGGCCTGGAGGAACCCGGATGGCGGGGAATCGTCTTCGACGGGTCGAACCGGCTCCAGTCGGGCGGCCTGCCCGCGCTCGCGGGAATGGCCCTGGTCTGGACGGCCTGGCACCTGCCCCTCTGGCTCATCCCCGGCACCTATCAGTACTCCAGCATGGATCTTGCTTCCTTCGCCCTGGGAGTCGCGGGAACCACCCTGATCTACTACGCCCTCCGGATGAGCGGCGCTTCCGTGGGCTGGTGCATCCTGTCACACGCACTGTACAACACCGTCCTGGGCGCCTTCACGCCAAGCCGGGATCCGGCCGCGGAGCGGCTGGTTTCCGCGGCCGTGCTGGCGGCGGCCCTCGCCTTCTTCCTGGTCTTCCGGCGCCGGATTCGTGAGGGGACATGGCAGAACTAGTCATCGAGGACATCGGACGCGGAGTCCGGATCGTCCGGGGTCCCACGAACCTGGGGATCATAGCGGCCGGGGACGGCACGGCGGTCCTGATCGATTCTGGCAACGACGAGGACG
>JBFZER010000288.1:0-3215 GCA_041306765.1 Spirochaetota bacterium
CGCTCATGCCTCGCCTCCGAATACCTCGATGTCCCGGAACGCGCAGACCGGGCTGGCGTGGCCGACCCGGATCACCTGGTTCGGTTCCCCCTTGCCGCAGTTCGGGGTCCCGAAGAACCGGAACGTGGAAGCGTCCCCGACTTTGTGAAGGTTGCGCCAGAACGTGGAGGAGATGCCCCGGTAGTTCGGGTTCCGAACTGCGGCAAGGGGGAACCGAACCAGGTGATCCGGGTCGGCCACGCCAGCCCGGTCTGCGCGTTCCGGGACATCGAGGTATTCGGAGGCGAGGCATGAGCGGACCAACCGACCTTGAATCCCGGTTCCGTCGGGTCTGCGACGTTCTCCTCGAGGGCCTACCCTCCGGGGAAGCACTAAGCCTGGAATTTTCAGGGGAGGATTCGGTCTTCCTCCGATTCAACGCGGGAAAGGTGCGGCAGATAGGATCCGTCGTGAACGCCGAGACTCACTTCAAACTCTATCGGGATGGCCGCACCGTATCCTGGGCCGTTGGTCTAGGCGGCGACCCCGGGGAGGACATCCAGAGGCTCCGGTCCGCCCTGGAGCAGGCCCGGTCCGAGTCGGTCCTCCTGCCTGAGGATCCCCTTCAGACCCTCCCAGAGACAGCGGGAGCCTCCCGGGAGGAGTACCACGGAACTCTTCCCGATGCCGAACGCTTGATAGACACGGTCTTGGTGCCCGCGGATCGCCTGGCCGGGTCCGGCGCGGAATTCGTAGGAATCCACGCCCAGGGCGAATCATGCCGTGGTTCCGCCGCTTCTTCCGGGGCGCGGCACTGGTTTTCCACCCAAACCTTCGCTACCGACTGGTCCGCGTATCTCCCAAACGGCAAGGCGGTCAAGTCCTGCTATGCGGGGCGGGATTGGGAAGCCGGGGACTGGGACCGGCGCTTGGCGTCGGAGCAGGCCCGGCTGTCCGCACTCTCCCGGCCCGAGAAGGCCTTGTCCCCGGGAGAATACCGGGTCTTCCTGACCCCCGAAGCCTTGGCGGAATTCCTGGTCTTCTTTTCCTGGTACGGTCTTTCGGAGCGATCCTTTCGGGAGGGGGAGAGCGCCTGGACCGCCCTTCGGGAGGGGCGCAGGACCCTGTCCCCGAAATTCGGACTTACCCAGGACTTCTCCCTGGGCATCCAACCCCGATTCAACGAACTGGGAGAAACCGCTCCGGAGATTCTGCCCCTTATCGAAAACGGCCGGCTGGTGAATTCCCTGGTATCCGCGCGGTCCGCCCGCCAATACGGCGCCGCATCGAATGCCGCACCGGATTCCGAGGACCTTCGTTCCCCGACAATCGCTGCCGGCGGCCTTGCGGACGAAGACATCCTTTCTTCCCTGGACACGGGACTCTACATCCCCAACCTGCACTACTTAAACTGGAGCGACTTCGACTCGGCCCGGGTTACGGGGATGACGAGGTTCGCCTGCTTGTGGATTGAAGGCGGAAAGATCATCTGCCCGATCAAGGATATGCGTTTCGACGAGAGCCTTTTCAACCTCTGGGGATCAAAACTGGAGGAAGTGACCCGGCGAAGGTCCCTGATTGCGGAGACGGGCACCTACTTCGAGAGAGCCCTGGGCGGCGCCCTCCTGCCGGGCATGTTGATCGACGGATTCACGTTCACCCTATAAGGTGCCGCCAGGTTCCGGGCAGACCGTCCGGCCCTTGCGGCACCCCGTCCGGCCGGTATAGAGTCCCCTCCCATGGAGAGCATGGATCGAGGAACCGCCCCCAACCGCCGCGCCCTTCGGGCGGCCTTTAGGGCGGCCCTCCCCGCGACCTTCCCGGTCTTCCTGGGCTATACCACCATCGGCGCCGCCTTCGGTCTCCTCCTGGCCAGTTCGGGCCTGCCCCTCTGGGCGGCGCCCGCGATGAGCCTGTTGGTGTACGCCGGGGCCGCCCAGTTCATGGGCGTAGGGCTCATCGCCTCCGGCGCGGGCCTGGCGGAAATCGCGGCGGCCACCTTCCTCCTCAACCTGCGGCACATGGTGTACGGGCTCTCCTTCCTGGAGCTCTACTCCCGGGCGGGACCCGGGAAACCTTATCTGATCTTCACCCTGACGGACGAGACCTATGCCCTGCTCTCCACGATCTCCGTCCCGGCGGGAGTGGATCCCGACAGGTTCCGGCTCTGGGTATCGGCCCTGAACCAGTCCTACTGGTTCCTGGGAACCCTTGTCGGGACCCTGGCCGGAGGAATGGCGGCCTTCGACACCCGGGGACTGGAGTTCTCCCTGACCGCCCTGTTCACGGTCCTCCTGATCGAGCAGACCCGGAAAATACGCAGCCCCCTGCCCTACCTGGCCTCGGGGGCCTGCGCGGCGGCGGCGTACCTGGTCCTGGGGCCGGCCCGGATGCTCCTTCCGGCCATCGGGGCCGCGGGGATCCTGCTGTTCGCCCTGCGGGGAAGGCTGGAACGCCGTGGATGAGCTGAGGATCCTCGCATCCATCGGGGTGATGGTGGCCGCCACGGTCGCCACCCGGGCCCTGCCTTTCCTGGTCTTCCGGGACCGGAGGGTGCCGGGCTTCGTCCCCTTCCTGGCGACCTACGGTCCCCCCGCCATCCTGACGATCCTCACCCTCTACTGCTTCAAGGACGTCGACTGGGCCGCGGCCCCCCACGGAGCCCCGGAGCTGTCCGCTGCCGCCCTGACCGCCTTCCTGCACCTCTGGAGGCGGAACACCCTGGTATCCATCGTCGGAGGCACGGCGCTCTACATGGCCCTGATCCGGGTCGTCTGAAGCGGGCTCTGCCGCCCTTGCGCCCAGCCCGGCAACGGATATACTCGAAGAGTCGGCCAAAGGGCGCGCCAGGCCCGGGCCCGGAGAGGAAAATCGTGGACGAGACAAGCATTTTCGGAAACCGGCTTCCCCAGGGGGCCCTGAAGAGCGCTGAACGGACCTTCCGACGCTACGCCCGACGCTTCTCGTTCTCTCCGGACGACGTTCCCCAGCTCGGGGCCTCGCCCATGGGACCTGCCTACGACCTGTTCGGGGTGCGCAAGCTGGAAGAGAAGCGCCCCGACGGCGGCCCCTACCAGGAGCTGGACCGGGAGAAGGGCATCGTGCTGGGCACGATCCGGATGGGCTTCGGCCACTACCGCATCGGCCTGGCCCTGGCTTCCGCGGCGCGATCCATGGGACTCACCCCGTACTGGATGGACCTGATGTCCTTCCCGGACTCCGCGGCCAGCCGGACC
>JBFZER010000289.1:0-6342 GCA_041306765.1 Spirochaetota bacterium
GGCCGGTCCGGGCCTCCTCGGCCAGGCGCTCCGCCCAGGTCCAGACCGTCCACTGGGGGTGGATCCCGAAGGAGAGCCTGAGGTCGAGCCCGGACTCTTTCAGGGCCCGGGCGGCGTCCAATTCGGGCCCCGAGTGGGCGGCGGAGCAGGCGCGGTAGCCGCCTGCCCGGAACCGTTCCGGAAAGCCCGGGTCCCGCTCGGCCAGTTCGGGGGCGTGGATGTGGGCATCGCAGAGCATGGGGACAGTATAGCGACCCTGGGATACGAAGAAGAAGGACCTGCGAACCATAGATCCAACAAGATCTACAAGATAGACCAAGATGAACAAGATGTAGAAATGCAATTCGTGATATTCTTCAAATCATATCTTGTTCATCTCTCCTGATCTTGTCCATCTTGTTGGAACGATGGTTCGAGGCTTTTACAAATACCCCAGCTTTTTCGCCTGTGCCGTGAGCTCCCCCCGGAAGCGGGGATCCGCCACGGCGATGAGCTCCCCGGCCCGCTCCCGGACGGTGCGGCCCCGGAGCCGGGCGATCCCGTGCTCGGTGACGATGTGGTCCACGAAGGAGCGGTGCAGGGTCACGGCGGTGCCCTCCGGCAGGGTCGGCACGATGGTGCTGACGGTCCCGCCCTTGGCGGTGGCGTAGCAGGCGATGATGGACTTGCCCAGTCCGTCGAAGCCCGCCACCGCGCCCTGGGCCGTGTCGGACTGGCCTCCGGTGCCCGAGTACTGCTGGGTCCCCAGGGACTCGCTGGCCACCTGGCCCGTGAAGTCCACCATCAGGCAGGTGTTGATGGAGACCATCCGGGAGTTCTGGGCCACCACGGCCGGATCGTTCACCCACCGGCCCCGGCGGAATTCCACGGCCACGTTGTCGTTCAGCCAGTCATACAGGGCCCGGGAGCCCATGGCGAAGGTGCATACGAATTTGTCCTTGAACAGGGACTTCCGCTTGTTCGTGATCACCCCCATCTCGTAGAGCTCCATCATGGAGTCCACCATCATCTCCGTGTGGACTCCCAGGTCCTTCTTGCCCCGTAGGGCCAGGGCCGCGGCGTTCGGAATGCCCCCGATTCCCAGCTGCAGGGTGGAGCCGTCCTCCACCAGTTCCGCGATGTGGCCCCCGATGGCCAGGTCCGTTTCGGTCGGCTCCGGCGCGGGGAGGGCGGGCACCTCCTGGTCGTGCTCCACGAAGTACGCGGCATCCGTGACCCTCAGGTGGGTGTCCCCCAGGGTGCGGGGCAGGCGGGGATTCACCTCCAGGATCACCGTCGAGGCGGCCTCCAGGATGTCCTTCTCGTAGGTGATGCCCAGGGACAGGGATACGAAGCCGTTCCGGTCCGGGGGGGTGCAGGTCCCGATGAAGACGTCGGGCCTGCGGGCGTGGATCCGGTCCGTGGCCGCCCGGTGCAGCATGTTGGGAACGAAGGTGACCGTGCCGGTCCCCCGCTTGAGGGCCTCCCGGGACCCCGGGGCGTGGAACCAGCTGGCCAGCTCGAAGTGGCCCTTCATCTCGGGCCTGGCGTAGAAGTCGTAGGGCTTCAGGGTCAGGACCGAAAAGACCCGCACGTCCGTAACCCGGTCCGCCAGGGTGTGGAGCCGGGACATGGTGCCCTGGGGCTCCGAGGCGCACTGGGCCACGACCACGTCGTCCCCGCTCTTGATGACCTTGATGGCCTCGTCGATCGATACGAGGCGCTTTCGGTACTCTTCCTTCCAGTCGCTCATGATTCCTCCCGATCCGCGGGAGCCTTCACGGCCCGGCCGCGTTCGATTCGTCGCTAGCTTTCTCGCTCAGTACACGAAGAGGTTGGATCCCACCGCGAATCCGGCGCCCGAGGCGACCAGGCAGACCAGGTCGCCCCGCCGGATCCGGCCGTCCGCGATCGCGTGGTGGAGGGCCATGGGCACGCAGGCGGAGCCCGTGTAGCCGTACCGGTCCATGACGCAGGTGGTCTTCTCCATCGGCAGGCCGAGGATGCCCATGACCTCTTCGATGACGCTCCGGTTGATCTGGGTGAAGATCACGTGGTCCAGGTCCCCCAGGGTCTTTCCCGCCTTCTCCAGGGTGGAGCGCACCAGGGGCGGCCAGAGCCTGACATTCCGGTCCCCCGGCAGCTTCTGCAGGAGCTCCAGGCCGTACTCCCCCTTGTCCAGAACTTCCCGGGTCACGGGTTTCCGGGTTCCCCCGGCGTATACCCCGATGAAATTCCACTGGGTGCCGTCGGTCCTCTGCCGGCCCGTGACGTAGCCGGAGGGATCCGAGTCGGGAACCCGCTCCAGGACCGCGGCCCCCGCCCCGTCGGCGAAGATGGACCAGCCGAAGGCGTCCCCGGGCCGGAGGTGGGCGGGCATGTTGTAGACCCCGGCGACCACGGCGTAGCGCAGGCCGGGCTCGGAGACCAGGACCCGGGCGGCCTGGTCCAGGGCGATGGTGAAGGAGGCGCAGGACGCTCCCACGTCGTAGGCCGCCGCGTCCCGTTCCCCGCCCTGCAGGCGGCCCTGCACCAGGATGGCTGTGGCGGGGCTCACGTACTCCGGGGTGTCCGTGCCCACGACGAAGAGACCGACATCCAGCGGGTCCACCCCGGCCTCCGCGAGGGCGGCCCGGGCCGCCTTTTCCGCGAAGTCCGCGGTCGTCTCCGGAATACCCCGGAGGCGGGCTATATGCCGCGTCCGGATCCCGAGCTTCTCCTCGTGCTTGGCCGCGTCGAATTCGATTCCCGCCAGCCTCATGAGCTCCGGGTTGTCGATGGCCGTTCCGGGGGCGTACACGCCCGTGCCGATGATTTTCGCTTTAGCCATGTCCGCCTCCATGCTCCCGGCGTCCGGGTTCCGCCCAAGGGTCCCCCGGCCTCAGCCGGGGATCCGCACGCCCCGGGTCAGGTAGGTCCCGAGGGCGCGAACAACGTTTCGCACGTTCTGGGGCGATTCGTCGAATGCCACCTCGATGCCGAAATAGTGGGATATCCCCATGAGGTAATTGATGACCGTGGGGTGGTCCAGTCCTGCCAGGGCGCCGAGGTTCCTCTCGTAGCCGGATTGGAAGGCGTCGTAATAGGCCTTCACCGCGGCCGGCAGGACGAACTCGGCCTCCCGGACTATGGGATAGCAGTGGGGGTCCAGGGTCAGGAAGAACGAGAAGAGGTATATCCCCTGCAGTTCCTGCTCGAGCCGAGTGAGGTTGTGGTCGAGGTTGAGGGATATGAATCCGCGGATCTCCCGCCCCACCCGGTCGATGATCTCGGCGAAGAAGGCTTCCTTGCTCTCGAAGTGGGTGTAGAAGGAGCCCACGGCGAGGTCCAGGCTTCCGGTGATGTCGTGGATGTTGGTCTCGTGGTAGCCCCGTTCCCCGAAGAGCCGCTTGCCGGCCTTGACCAGTCGGTCCCGGGTGCCCTCCTCCAGGGAGATGGGCAGGGGCCGGACGACGACGTCGAAGATCCGGTCGAACCGGGGTTCCGGGGCGTCCCGGAAGATGCCTTCCTCCAGGATGGCCGCCATGGTCCCGTAGTCGAAGGGAGTGCCGTGGAAGGCCCGGCGCACCGCGCAGAACCGGAGCCCCGCGGCGGCGGCCAGGTATTCCGGGATCTCCGCCTTCCGCCCCAGGACCCCGGTTACGGCCTCGATGTACTGGCCGGTCAGGCGCTTCTCGTATTCGAAGAACCGGTACTGGCCCTCCCGGAAGATGGATACCAGGTCCCGGTGTGCGGTGGAATAGTCGGCCACGGATCGGATGAAGGAGCGGATGCGTTCCCCGGCGGTATCGCCCCGGACGCCGGCCAGGAGGTCGCCGATGGAACTGAGCACGGATTCCAGGATCAGCCGGAAGATCTCTTCCTTGCTTCGGAAATACCTGTAGAACAGTCCGTTGGATACCCCGGCCTCCCGGCAGATCTCCGCGACCGAGACGACGGCGAACCACTTGCGGGCGAACAACCGTGTGGCAGCCGTCAGCAGGGCTTCCCGGGTTGTGGTGGGATTCGAGATTTTAGTAAGAGCCGATTCAGCCGTCATCTCGAAACCGAGTATACACCCGTCCCGGTAAGGGCGCAAGCGAGAAGTTTAACAACACATTGGAACCATAGGGCAAACAGGATCAACAAGATAAGACAAGATGAACAAGATAGATTTTAAAAATATGAATTTCATAATGTTTTCTCTTGTACATCTTGGTTATATCTTGTCCATCTTGTTGGATCTATAGTTCATGAGTCTCTTTCTCGTTGTGCTCTGTGGTTGATTCCAGAAAATCTATGAGTGTTTTTCCCTTGACGGATCCGGGGATCGGGTGTATTACGAGAAGTGAGAGGTGATTCATACCTTATGCCAGATCATGTGGGAATACTGGGCATCGGAACCTATATCCCTCCCGCCCGGATGTCCGCGGCGGACCTTGCGGCCGCCTCGGGGCTTCCCGAGGACGTGGTGGCCCTGAAGTTCGGCGTGCTCGCCAAGCCCGTGGCGGGCCCCGGGGAACCCACGAGCGAGCTGGGATTCCGGGCCGCGAAGGAAGCGCTCCGGGAGGCGGGCGTGTCCGCCGGGGACCTGGACCTGGTGATCTGGTGCGGCGCCCAGCACAAGGACTACCCCTGCTGGCTGGCGGGCCTCTCGGTGGCCCATAGGCTGGGAGCGGACCGGGCCTGGAGCTTCGACATGGAGGCCATGTGCGGGTCCATGATGGCCGCCCTGGACGTGGCCAAGTCCTTGATGCTCGCCCGGGACGACCTGGGCACGGTTCTGTTGGTATCGGGATACCGCAACAACGACCTGATCGACCCTGCGGAGCCTTCGACCCGGTTCATGCTGGACGTGGGTTCCGGCGGAGCGGCCTGCGTCCTGGGGAAAAACCCGGGGCGCAACGTCATCCTGGCCTCCGCCTTCCGGGGGGACGGTTCGTTCTCCGAAATGTGCGTGGTGCCCGTGCTGGGTTCCAAGGCCTGGCCCCCGAAGAGCGGGGACGCCGACCGCCCCTTCTTCACGGTGCCCGACGAGGAAGCCTTCAAGAGGAAGCTGGGCGAGACGACGATGCCGAACTTCTACGCCGTCATCCGGGACTCCCTGGCCAAGAGCGGCCTGACGGAAAGAGACATCGGCTACCTGGCCATCCTCCACTTCAAGCGCAGCGCACACCTTGCGGTGCTGGCGGAGCTGGGCGTTCCGGAGTCGCGGACGACCTACCTGGAGGACTACGGACACCTGGGGCAGAACGACCAGCTCCTGTCCCTCCAGCTGGGCCTGGAAGCCGGGAAGGTCGGGGACGGGACGAACGTGGTGCTGGTCGGGGCCGGGCTGGGCTTCGTGTGGGCCGCCACGACGGTCCGGTGGGGGCCTTACGCCGGCTGACGGCGGGCAGCTCCGGTTTTGGTTCGGGAACCGCGCGGCGCCGTCGGCGCCGCGTCGCGATAGCATGGTTCGAAACGCCGGGCCCGAAAGGCGCCGGTCAAGGAGGCTCATGATGAAACGGACTTTTGTCGCCCTCGCCCTGATCGCGGCGGCGGCGATGGCGTTCGGCCAGGGCACGATCAAGATCGGCGCCACCTGGCCCCTCGCGGACATCACCGGCAAGCAGGGCAGCATGGCCGCCCAGCAGGCTGTGGACGAGATCAACAAGGCCGGCGGCATCCTCGGGCGCCAGCTGGAGCTGATCGTCATCGACGACGAGCTCAAGGCCGACAAGGGCGCCGCGGCCATCGAGAAGCTGGTCACGGTGGACAACGTGGACGTGATCATCGGCGGGATGGCCTCCGGCGTTGCCCTGGGCCAGGTCCCGGCCATGAAGAAGTACGGCAAGGTCGTGGTGTCCACCGGCGCCGCGTCCTCCACCGTGGAAGCCGCCCTGGGCGCCGACGCGGACTGGTACTTCCACCTCCACCCCTGGGACTACAATCAGGGCGCTTCCTACGCCCAGGGCTGGGACGAGATCCAGAAGAAGTACCCGAACGTGAAGATCAAGAAGATTTTCCTGGCCTACGAGGAAGGGGCATTCGGAAAGGCGTCCTTCGACCAGACCAAGATCCTCTTCGGGGCGGACGGCCGCTACGTGATCGACGGAGCGCCGTTCAAGAGCGCGGCCCTGGGCGGCGGGGACTACGGCTCCGTCCTCGAGGCTGCCAAGTTGTTCAAGCCCGACCTCTTCCTGTGGGCCGGCTACGACGCCGACGCCCTGCCCATGCTGGAGCAGGCCAAGGCCATGAAGTTCTCCCCGGGCATCTACCTCGGAGCGCCCCCGGGATGGCCCGTCGGATTCGGCACCTCCCGGCTCTCCGAGAACGTCATGCTCTACGGCATGTGGGCTCCGTCGATCAACGACGTCAGCCCGGCCAGCAAGAAGTTCTATG
>JBFZER010000290.1:0-4200 GCA_041306765.1 Spirochaetota bacterium
GTCCAGGATTCCGGAATCCAGGGGAAGCCAGCCCAGGATGGACGCGTCTCGGATCAGGAAGTAGACCAACGCTCCCGCAAGGTAGATCGCCAGGGAAAGGAACCCCTTCCCGCGGCGGCTGAGCAGGGAGAAGATCAGGGATACGAGCAGGGCCCCTCCGAAGGCTCCGACCTTGGCTCCCGCCAGGAGGGAGACCAGTTCGCGGTACGCCTCCACGGCTTCCGGGCTCCCCAGGATGAAGGGAGAGGCCGCCAGGGTCGGGCTTCCGGGGGAGCGGCCGCCTGCGGGAATCTCCACCCGGAGGACAGCGGACTGGGAGGCGGGCAGGTCGATGACGGCGAGCCCTCCGCGGTCCGGGCCGGAAGCCGGGCGCTCCCAGACTCGTTCGAAATCCATGTAGACCGCGGAGATCTCCCGGGGGAAGGGAATCAGGAGGGAGGAGCCGCCCGCCGACCGGGGAATCGTCGTGAGGATCCAGGTCTCGGGCCCTTCGGTCCGGGGTGCGGGCAGGATGGATCGAAGGGGCACGGAGGCCGGCAGGGTCCGGCCTTGGGCGGCGGCGCTCCACTCGCCGATCAGGGGGGCCGCCCCCGCCGTGTTCCGCAGATCCAGGACGCCCGCCTTCGCGGAGCGGACCGGCGCCAAGGCGCAGCCGCCGAGGATCAAGGCGAGGGAAATCATCAATAGGGGACAGGGCTTTTTCATATCGCCTAACTATAGCCCGGATCGTCCCGATACGCTACGGGTTTGTCGCGGCCGCCCGGTCCATCAGGGCTTTCCGGGAGCGGAGAAGGTGGTCCGACATGGCCGCCTGGGCTTCCCGGCCGTTCCGCGACCGCAGGGCTTCGATGATCCGCCTGTGCTCCGGGAGGGTCTCCTCCGGGGCGCGCACCAATCCGTGCTCGTAACTGCGGAACACATGCCCGAAGAAGCGTTCCACCTCCCCCAGGCGCACGCTGCCCGAGGCGGCCAGAAGGCCCGCGTGGAAGGCCTTGTCCGCCCGGAGGTAGTTCCCGGTGCCCGCGGGCGGTATGCCCCCGGCGAAGGGGTCGAAGAGGGCGCACAGCCTCTCGAGGTCTCCGGCCGGCGCCTCCTCCGCGCAGAGCCGGGCCGCCACGCCCTCGATGCCGGCGCGCACGGCGAAGAGGTCCGCCAGGTCCGCGTCCGAATAATCCGGCACGAAGAAACCGTCCCGGAACCGGGATTCCACCAGCCCCTCCCCCGTCAGGCGGTGAAGGGCGTCGTTCACGGGGGTGGGGCTTACTCCCAGCCGGACGGACAGGTTCTTGCGGTCGATACGGTCTCCGGGAAGCCAGGTGCCGTCGAAGAGCATCTCCTTGACGGCGTCGTATACGGCCGTGGAGACGACCGTCCTCTGGATGCGCGGCATCCTAGGCCCCCCCCGCCGATTCCGCGGCCGCGGTTTCTGCCAGCGCCGCCGCGGCGTCCCGGGCCTCGGAAAGGTGGGCGTGCATGATGCCTTCCGCCCGCCCTTCGTCCCCCCGCAGTATGGCGTCCACCAGGGCTTCGTGCTCCGCCAGGCTCTTGTCCATGGGCTTCATGAGCCCCCGCTGGTTGCTGGCCAGGACGATGGCGAAGGAGGACAGGATCCGGTCCAGGATGGTGTTGCGGCTCAGGCGCATGAGGGTGCCGTGGAATTCGAAGTCCGCGACCCGGACCCGGGCCGCGTCCCGGTCGGCGACGCAGTCCCGGTAAGCCGCGAAGGCCCGCTCCAGGTCCGCCCGGCCCGTATCGTCCAGGTTCCGGGCGGCCTCGGCGGCGCCGAGGGGTTCCAGGCGCAGCCGGACGTCGTAGAGGTGGAGCAGTTCCAGGGGGGACAGTTTTTTCACGAACGCGCCCCGGCGGGGGACCAGCTCCACCAGGAGTTCCTTTTCCAGCTTGGAAAACGCGGCCAGCAGGGGAGTCCGGGATACCCCCAGTCGCTCCGAGAGGGCTTCCTGCACGAGTTTTTGTCCCGGCACGAGTTCCCCGGTCAGGATCATCTCCCGGAGCGCTCGGTACACCTGTTCCGCCAGGTCCTCGAATCGGGATTCTCGCATGAGCCCATTCTAGCCTTGGGGGTGGAAGCGGTCAATGATTTTGTATACAAACCGAGCGTTCCATACTTGACAGGAGTCCGGAGTCGGTCTATGTTTTGTATACAATATTTTTTGGGAAGCAGGACCAATGTACGGAGTATCTCCCGCATACTTCTATTCCTCCTTCGGCCCGGGTTTCCGGCCTTCGGACATCGAATCCGCCCTGCCGGGGCTCCGGGACCTCGGGTACGAGTCCTTCCAGGCGGAGGCGTTCCAGGCGGAAATCGCCGAGTCCTGGACCGGGAACGATTCGGCGCGCCTTTCCGCAAAGGCCCGGGACCTGGGGCTTTCGGTGGGAGCCTTCGTGGCGCACTGGCTGGGGGCGGAGTTCTCGAGCCCGGAAGCCCTGGGCCGTCCGGGATCGACCCCGGGGACTCACCGGGCCCTGGAGATCGCCGCGGCCCTGGGGGGAGCCCCCGTGTTCGCGGTGCCCCTGCCCGCCCTGGCCCTTCCCGGCGGCGGCTACGGTGTCGCGGAGACCGGTGCCGCCGCGCTGGAAGCCTCGCGGACAAGACTTCGGAACCCCCTGATCGAAAAGTTGAGCCTTCTGGCCGAGGCGGCCCGGCGTGCGGGTTTCCGCCTGGCCCTGGAACTCCTGCCGGGCAACGCCCTGGGCGGGAGCTCCGAGTTCCTGAGCCTGTTGTCGATCCGCGGACTTTCGGGGCTGGGCCTGGTCCTGGACACCGGGCACTTCCACGTCATGGGCGAGGACCTTCCCGGGCTCCCGGGGCACCTTGCCGGAGCGATCGCGGCCACCCACCTCTGCGACAACGACGGGATCGAGAACCTCTCCCTGGCCCCCGGGGCCGGGGCGATCCCCTTCCGCCCCCTGCTGTCCGCCCTGGCCGAGTCGGGATACTCCGGCGGCCTGGACGTGGAGATCGTGTGCCCCGCCGGTGAGGTGTCCCGGGAATATGGGCGCGCCCTGGCCGCCCTCAGAGCCATGGAGCCGCTCGGTCCGGCCCGGGACGGCTCGGATGCCGGGACGGGGGAAGGCCGTAATTGTATGAACGCCCGCGGGCCCGAAGCCCGCAGCCTGGAGAGGAGCCCCGTATGACGAAATCGAACGCCCGCCCCCTGGAGGAGCGGATCGCGTTCCTGACGGCCAAGGCGCGGGAGGTGCGCCGGGCCATCGTGGAGATGGTTCACACCGCCCAGTCCGGGCACTGCGGAGGAAGCCTTTCCGCCGCGGATTTCGTGACCGCCCTGTACTTCGACCTCATGGATATCGATCCGGCGAACCCCCGAAAGCCGGACCGGGACCGCTTCGTCCTGTCCAAGGGCCACGCCTGCCCGGTCTGGTACGCGGCCCTGGCCCTCCGGGGCTACTTTCCCGTGGAAGAGCTGTCCACCCTGCGCCGGAACGACAGCCGCCTCCAGGGACATCCCGTGGCCGCGTACCTTCCCGGGGTCGATGCCACCTCGGGCTCCCTGGGCCTCGGTTTCGGACAGGCCCTGGGCATGGCCCTGGACGCCCGCCTTGCGGGCCGGAAGAACATGGTGTACGCCGTGCTCGGGGACGGGGAGCTGGATGAGGGCGTGGTCTGGGAAGCCGCGGCACAGGCGGCCAAGTACCGCTTGGACAACCTGGTGGCTGTCGTGGACCGGAACAACCTCCAGAACGACGGCCGGGCGGACGATATCCTGCCCATGGAGCCGATCGACCGGAAGTTCGAAGCCTTCAACTGGCGGGTCCTCGAGATGGACGGACACGACATGCGCCAGGTCCTGGCCGTCCTGGAGGCGGCCCGGGAGCGCACCGGGAAGCCCACCTGCGTGATAGCCCGGACGGTCAAGGGCAAGGGAGTGAGCTTCATGGAGGACAAGCGCGAGTGGCACGGCAAGCCGCCCTCGGACGAGGAACGCCGGCAGGCCTGCGAAGAGATCGAAGGGAGGACCCCATGAGCCTGCCCGCCGCCAAGGCGCCCACCCGGCGCGCGATCATGGACCGTCTGGTGGAGGCCGCGAAGGAGGACCGGGACTTCGTGGTCTTCGACTCGGACATCGGCTACTCCACTTATTCCTACCTGTTCGGGGACGCCTATCCCGACCGGTACTTCAACATGGGCATCGCGGAGCTCGGGACCATGGCGGCCGCCGC
>JBFZER010000291.1:0-4654 GCA_041306765.1 Spirochaetota bacterium
GCCGTCCGGTTCCGGTCCCGGTCCAGGTCCAGGCCCAGGAAGCCGAGGCCTTCCGTTGAAAGTTCGCGGATCCGGGCGCTGTTCTCCCCGATGCCGCCGCCGAAGGCCACGGCATCCAGGCCGCCCATCGCCGCGGCGTAGGCCCCGATCTGCTTGCGGATGTAGTAGGCGTAGGCATCCACGGCCTCACGGGCATCCTGGTTCCCCGCCTCCGCGGCCGCCTCCACATCCCGGAGGTCGTTGGACACTCCGGACAGGCCCAGGAGGCCGGACTTCTTCGTCAGCAGGGTCTTGACCTCCCCCAGGCTCATTCCCTCGGACTCCTGGAGGTAGATGGGCAGGTAGGGGTCGATGTCCCCGCAGCGGTTGTTGTGCATGATCCCGCACTGGAGGGAAAAGCCCAGGGTCGTGTCAATGGACACCCCCGCGTCCACGGCCGCCAGGGATCCCGACCCTCCCAGGTGGCAGGTGACCAGCTTGAGGTCCCGCCGGCCCGTCAGCTCGGCGGCCCGGCCCGCCAGGTACTCGTGGCTGGCCCCGTGGTACCCGTAGCGCCGCACTCCGCGTCGGGCGTACTCCTTGGGGATAGAATAGAGGTAGGCCTTGGGAGGGAGGTTCCGGTGGAATCCCGTCTCGAAAGACCCGACCAGGGGCATGGAGGGGACGATGCGCCGGAACTGCCGGATCGCCGCTATATACGGAGGATTGTGGGCCGGGGCGATCCCGTTCATGGCTTCCATGGCCGCGAGGACATCCTCGGTCAGGAGCTGGACTCCCGTGATGTCCTTGGCCAGGACCACCTTGAAGCCCACGCAGTCGACGGAGGCCAGGGACGGCACCACGGGTCCGATCAGGGCCCGGAGCATCCGCTCGATCCCCTCGCCGTGATCCCGCAGGGGCAGCTCCTCCCGGATCCGGTTCCCCTTGGCGTCCTCGTGGGAGTATTCCGCGCGGTCCGTTCCGACCCGCTCCATCTTCCCCTTGGCCAGGACGGCCTCGCCCTCCATGGCGATCAGCTGGTACTTCAGGGAGGTGCTCCCCACGTTGCAGACGAGGATGTTCATGGCGTCTCCTTGGACGGGGAGTATAGCAGAAACTACGTGCGTGTCACGAGGAACCTGCCCCTCGTCCCGTCCCTAGAGGGCCCGGATCCACCCCTCCGCCTCCCGCTCCGTGCCCAGGACGAAGTGCCCGGGCTCGGCCTCGAGCCAGGCGGGGGTATCCCGGGAGTAGTCGTGGGCCCGGGCGGGATCGTAGACGACCAGGCGCTTTCCAGCCTCTGCGTCCGGGTCCGGCACGGGCACCGCGGACAGGAGGGCCCGGGTGTAGGGATGGAGGGGCCGGGCGAAAAGTTCCTCCGCCCGGGTGAGCTCCACGATGCGGCCCCGGTGGATCACGGCGATCCGGTCGGAGATGAACCGCACCACCGAGAGGTCGTGGGCTATGAAGAAATACGTGAGGTTCTTCTCCCGCTTGAGGCGGTTCATGAGGTTGAGGACCTGGGCCCGGATGGAGACGTCCAGGGCGGAGATGGGTTCGTCCGCTATCAGGAGCTCGGGCTCCATGACCAGGGCCCGGGCTATGCCGATGCGCTGGCGCTGGCCCCCGGAGAACTCGTGGGGGAAGCGGGTCGCGAACTCCGGTAAAAGGCCCACCTCCCGGAGGGCCCGCTCCACCTTCTCCCGTCGCTCCTCCTCGTCCCGGAAGAGCCTGAAATTATACAGGCCCTCGGAGACGATGTAGTCGATCTTGGCCCGCTCGTTCAGGCAGGCCATGGGATCCTGGAAGATCATCTGGATCTTCTGCCGGAGGAGCCGCTCCGAAGCCGCGTCGATCCGGCCGGTGACCCGCCGGCCTTCGAACCGGATCTCCCCGGCCGAGGCGGGGTGGATTCGCATGATCGCCCGGCCGATGGTGGTCTTGCCGGACCCGGACTCTCCCACGAGGGAGAAAGTCTCCCCCCGGAGTACGTCGAACGATACGTCCCGAACCGCCGTGAAGGTCTTCCGGCCCGAGGGAAAATCCACCCGCAGGTTGCGGATCGACAGAAGGGCCTCTCCGCTCATGCCGGGCCTCCCTTCGCGGAATCGTCCGCGCCGTCCCGGGCCAGCCGGGCCCGCAGGCGCCGGACGGTTCCGGGGGCTTCGATTTTCGGGGCCCGGGGATCCAGGAGCCAGGTCCGGGCCCAGTGGGTGTCCGAGACCGGGAAGACCGGCGGCTCGAAGCGGAAGTCCACCTCCAGGGCCCGGGGGTTCCGGGGCGCGAAGGCGTCCCCGACGACCTCCTTGAACAGGCTGGGCGGGGTGCCCTTGATGGAGTATAGCTCTTCGCCTTTGACCCCAAGCTGGGGCAGGGAAGCCAGGAGGGCCCAGGTATAGGGAGCCCGGGGATCGTAGAAGACCTCCCGCACCTCGCCTTCCTCGACAACCTGGCCGGAGTACATGACCGCCACCCTCTGGGCCACGCTGGCCACGACCCCCAGGTCGTGGGTGATGAACAGCACCGTCATCCCCAGTTCCCGCTGGAGGGACTTGATCAGGTCCAGGATCTGGGCCTGGACGGTGACGTCCAGGGCCGTGGTGGGCTCGTCGCAGATCAGGATCTCCGGCCGGCAGGCCACGGCCGCGGCGATCACCGCCCGCTGTCGCATCCCCCCGGAAAACTCGTGGGGGTACTGGCGGTACCGGAGCTCAGGGTCCGGGATGCCCACACGGTCCAGGACCTCCAGGACCGCCGCCCGGGAGGCCTTCCGATCCAGGCCCCGGTGCAGGGCTGCGGCTTCCCGGATCTGCTCGCCAACGGTCTTAAGGGGGTTCAGGGCCGTCATGGGGTCCTGGAAGATCATGGCGATCCGCTTGCCCCGGATCGAGAGCCACTCCTTCTCTTTCGAGTAGCCCGCCAGGTCCTTTCCGTCGAAGAGGATGCTCCCGGAATCCACCCGGCCGTTCTTGTCCAGCATCCCCAGGAAGGTCTTCGCCAGGACGCTCTTCCCGGACCCGGATTCGCCGACCACGGCAAGGGTCTCCCCCTTGCGCAGGTCCAGACTGGCGCCCCGGAGGGCCGTGAGGCGGCGGCCCCGGAGGGAGAAGCTCACGCTGAGGTTCCGGACCTCCAGGATGGTGTCGCCGCTCATACGTGGTTCCTCGGGTCCGAGGCGTCGGAGAACCGGTTCCCGACTATGTAGAAGGAAACCGTGATGGCCGCCAGGACCAGGGTCGGCCAGGTAAGCTGGTAGGGATAGAGCATGAAGTTGTTCTTTCCCTGGTTCACAAGGTTGCCCAGGGAGATGGTGTCGATGGGCAGGCCCAGGCCGATGAAGCCCAGGAAGACCTCGGCCCCGATGGAGTACGGGATGGTCAGGGCCGCTTCCATGATCAGGATGGAGACCAGGTAGGGCAGGACGTTCTTGGTGATCATCCGCCGCAGGGGGGTGCCCAGACAGCGGGAGGCCACGTTGTACTCCGCGTCCCGGATGGTGATGACCTTGTTCCGGACAAAGCGGGCGATGCCGATCCAGCCCGTGGAACAGAGGGCAACCACGATGGTCCAGAATCCCGGCCGCATGATGTACGCCAGGAGAACCAGGAAGACCGTCTGGGGGATGTTGTTGAGGACGTTGTAGAGTTCCGTCATGATCCGGTCCAGCTTCCGCACATAGCCCCAGAGAGCCCCGGCTATCATCCCGATTCCCACGTCCAGGACAGCGATCACGAAGCCCAGGAGCAGCGAGGTCCGGGTGCCGTACCAGGTCAGGGCCCAGATGTCCCGTCCCAGGCCGTCGGTTCCGAAGACGTGTTCCCGGTTCGGACTCAGATTCCAGGCAGCCGTGTCCAGGTTGACCGCCTTGAGGTCCACATGGGCGAACAGGGGATAGACGAAGCTTACGGTGGTCAGGACCACGATGAGGGTCAGGAGGAAGATGGAAACCGGGCTCTTGAGAAAGGTGCGGAAGGTGCTCCGCCAGTAGGAGTACCGGACATACCCGGTGCGCTCCGCGGCCTGGGCGTCGAAGGCGGCGGGCCGGAAGAGCTCGTCGGGGACCTCGGGTATCGCGCGGATCATGCGGGGGCCCCCTTTCCGGACGACTCGACCAGCTTGATCCGGGGATCCACCAGGACCATGAGCAGGTCCCCCAGGAAGACTCCGATCACCCCCAGCACGGAGTACAGGAGGACCAGGGCCTGGACCAGGGGATTGTCCTGCTGACGGATGGCGCTTACCAAAAGGCCTCCCATGCCGGGGATGGAGTAGATGCTTTCGATGAGGAGGGAACCCGCGATGGTCAGGAGCACCTGCTGGGGGAAGTACTGGACCAGGGGCACCAGGGCGTTCCGGAGCACGTGGCCCCGCATGACCCGCTTCCACGGAAGGCCCTTGGAAACCGCGAACTTCACGTAGTCCCGGTTCTCCTCGTCCACCATGAAGCGTCTAAGCCAGATGGCGTACCAGGCTATTCCGGAAAGGGCGAAGGAGATGGTCGGCAGGATCCAGGAGACGGGACGTTCCTCGTAAAAGACCATGGGCCAGCCCAGAAGGCCCGTCACCCACTGCTGGATGAAGAAGAGCCAGATCAGGCTCGGGATGGCCCGGACGACGGTGACGTAGACCGTGCCCGCCCCGTCGGCGAACCGGTCCTTGAAGCGGGCCATCAGGA
>JBFZER010000292.1:0-3538 GCA_041306765.1 Spirochaetota bacterium
GTGGGCCTACTGCCCCGCAGGGGTGCCCATGTCCATCCTGACCGGGAAGCTGGCCGCGGACGCGGTGCTGAAGGGGAAGCGGCCGTAGAACCGGGTTCCGGCCGGCCTAGCGCCGTTCGTACTCCACCCTCCCCCCGATCACCGCGGCCTTCACAAGGTTCATGCCACTATGGTAGGCCAGGAAGGCCCGGGAGGGGGAGTCCAGGATCACCAGGTCCCCCCGCTTGCCCGGTTCGACGGAGCCGACTTCGCCGGCCAGGCCCAGGGCGGCGGCCCCGTTCAGGGTCAGGGCGCACAGGGTTTCGTCCACCGAGAGCTTCATGTAGAGCACCGCCAGGGCAAAGATGAGGGGGATGGACTGGCTGTAGCAGGACCCGGGGTTGAGGTCGCTGGCCAGGGCTACCGCGCAGCCTGAGTCGATCATGCCCCGGGCGTCCGCGTAGGGCTCCCGGAGGACGAAGGCCGTGAGGGGCAGGCAGGCGGCCACCGTGGAGGACCGGGCCAGGGCCTGGTAGTCCGAGGGTACGCACTTCAGGAGGTGGTCCGCGCTGGCGGCTCCCAGCTCCGCGGCCAGGGCCGCCCCGCCGATCCGCTCGATCTCGTCCGCGTGGACCTTGAGGCCGAAGCCCGCCGCCTTCGCGGCCTCGAGATATCTCCGGGAATCGGCCAGCTCGAAGACCCCCTTCTCGCAGAAGACATCGCAGAACCGGGCGATCCCCTGGGCCTTGACCGCGGGCAGCATGTCCCGGATCACCGCGTCCATGAAGTCCGAGGCTCGGCCTGAGTATTCCGGGGGGGTGGAGTGGGGTCCCAGGAAGGTGGGGACGATCCGAACGGGCTGATCCCGGGAAAGCGCGTCCATGGCTTCCAGCTGGCGGAGCTCCGTGGCCAGGTCCATGCCGTAGCCGCTCTTGCCCTCCACGGTGGTGATCCCCAGGGAGAGCATGGTCCCTAAGCGCTTCCGGCCGATCGCGACGAGCTCGTCCCGGGATGCGGCCCGGGTGGCGTCCATGGACCTCCGGATACCCCCGCCCCGGCGGTGGATCTCCATGTACGGCACGCCCCCGGCCCGCCAGAGAAACTCCTCGGACCGGTCCCCGGCGAACACGAAGTGGGTATGGGAGTCCACGAACCCGGGTACCACGGTCCCCCAGCCCGCCGAAAAGACGGGGACACCCTCGGGAACGGCGGGCGCCTCCCGGGCGGGGCCCGCCCAGGCGACCGTGCCGTCCCGGATCAGGACCGCCGCGTCGGAAACAACCCGGACCGCGGACATCTCGGGCCCCCGGCGGGCCGCCTGCCCGACCGGCGTAGCCAGCTCCGCGATGTCCCGGACGTAAAGATCCTTCGACATCCCGGTTCTCACTTCCTCGGGATCGGCTTTCGCCCCGTGAACAGGGGATCCGCCCCCAGGGTTCCGGCCAGGCCCTCCACGAAGGCGGGATCCAGGACGGAGCGCAGCTCCTTTTCCGCGGCCTTGAGGATCTTGTCCAGCCGGGGGGCGAAGGCCGGGTCCGTGAATCGCTGATCGGTCTTGGCCTTGCGGATCTCGATGATGGACCGTTCCAGGAAGGCGACCTGCTTGTCCCGGTAGAGGTCGAGGCGCTCGCGGTACCAGTCCGAGGCCAGGACGGCCTGGCGGTCGAAGAGGCTCCGGACCTCGGGGTCGTCGAGGGTTTTCCCGTTCCAGGTCCCCTCGGCCATGACGTGCAGGATCGCCTGAAGGGGCGGAATCGCGGCTTCCACGCTGCCGTCCGCCAGGTAATCCCGGGCCACCTTGGCCTGGGCCTCCGCGATGTTCTCCACCCCGTCCACGAACTCCGCCAGGTCCTGGAGTTCGGGCTTGAGGAAGTCTTCGGGGAACACGGAGCCGGGGGTGTCGAAGATGCGGCCCAGGAAGATGGTGGCGAACAGGGATGTGATCCGGTAGCCCAGCCGGCCGGCGGGGATCCTGCGGCCCTGGTAGTCGAAGTCCTCGACCTTCTCCAGGTAGCCGTTGGCGATGAGGAAGGCGGGATCCTTCTCCTGGGGATCCATCCGGGACCAGAGCTCGGGCACCAGCAGGGACACGTCGTGGTTCACCTTGTACTTGCTTCCGATATGCCCCGCGGCGCTGGAGAATCCCCCGTACCCGGTCAGGATGTACGAAAGGAGGGCGGCGTTCAGGTCGGTGGTCGGGACCAGGGCGTTGAAGGGTCCCTTGGTCAGGGCGCCCTCGCTGCCCGCTCCGGTGGTGGACGGGCTCTTCCCGGTCAGGGAGCAGACGAAGTCCATGAAGAGTTCCGGGAGTTCCTGGTAGTGGATCGGGCCGTAGACCGCCAGGGGGCGGATCTTGGCCGCCGAGTCCGCGGGGTTGTTTCGACGGCCGGGCAGGGCGGCGCCGACGGGGTGGAGGACGGGCTTGTCTTCGGATATGCGGAAGAACAGGCGGTGTCCCAGGTCCGCCAGGTACCTCTTGCAAGGCTCTATGTAGTTCGGGTCCAGCTGGAGGTAGCGGGGATTCTTGGAGGGCTTGCCGTCCACCATGCGGGGCTGGTCGCTGGCCACGAACCAGTCAAATCCGTCGTCCTTCTCCGCCTCCTCGATGAAGTGCCGCATGGACTCGGTATACGCGGAGAACTCGATGGTCTTCTCGATCATGGCGTGGGCCTTGGACCGGGAAAGGGGCTCGAAGTTGGAGATGAAATTGTCCGGCCGGGACATGTCCTTCTCGGCCTGCTTGTCGTAGCCCCGGATGACCGCGTCGTCGGGGCGCTGGAAGAAGCGCGCTTCGGCGTTCCGGCAGAACTTGACCGAGGCCCCCGGGAAGTCCCCCGGGAGCTCCGGGAGGCTCGCCTTGGGCAGTACGATGCTGGCGGTGATGTCGTCCTCCCACTGGACCTTCTCCGCGGGCAGGTAGTCCTGCCGGAGCTTGAAGATCCTGCGGCGGCCGTCCGTGCAGTAGCCCACCCGGAGGTAGGAGCCCAGGACGGGGCGGCCTTCGAACTTCAGGATGTTGCCCGCGGCCCCGTTCACGGTGTCCACCGTGAAGTGCTTGGCCCAGTCCTCGCCCCAGTCGGGCATGTAGAAGCGCTTCACCAGGAAGACCAGGGCCTTGATCCGCTCCGGGATCGTCTTGAGCCAGTCGTTGTACTCGTCCGCATACAGGGGGGACGGGGAGAGGAGCTTGATGACGCTGCCCAGGGATCGTTTATTGGAAAGGACGCTGCGGTCGTCCACGCCGTGGGCGTCCTTGGTAGAGCGGAAGCGGTCGCGGTAATCCCGGTCCAGGATGTCCTTCACCTGGGCCATGTCCGCGTCGTAGTCGCCGATGATGAAGGGGAAGTACTCGATGGCGTCCCAAATGCTCTTGGAAATCTCCGACTTGCCGCCCCCCGAGACCGTACAGGGCTTGTGGCACAAAAGGCCCGTAGCCTGGGTCCCGACCAGGCGCCAGGCCCCGGAACCCGCGTGGCGGTTCATGCCGATCTTGTAGCCCGTGGGATGCACGTAGACCTCGTGGGGCAGGATGCGCAGGGTGGATTCCTTCCCATCCCGG
>JBFZER010000293.1:0-8624 GCA_041306765.1 Spirochaetota bacterium
GTGGGCCCCGCCCGGGGCAACCGTCCCCCCGTCCTGGAATCCGTGGAGCTCGTCCAAGCCTCCGGAGACCCCGAGAGCGATGCCGCGGTCCTCTTCGGGTTCCGCCGGGCTTCCTTCTCCAACGACTCGGACAAGAGCGTGACGGGAAGGTTCACGTACCGGTTCTGATGCCGAGCCTCCTCGAAGTTTTTTCCTTCCCTTCGGCATCGGGATCCTCCACCCTCTTCGCCCTCTCCGGGGGCGGCGGCAAGACAACGGCCCTCTTCGCGCTGGCCGGAGAGTTGGCAGCCCGGGGCGCCCGGGTCCTGGCGACCACGACCACCCGCATCCGGGATCCCCGGGAGGAGGGGCGGAAGATCGATTGCTTCCTGGAGATCCCGGCCGCGGCCGTGTCCGGCTCGAACGAAGCGGCCGTCCTGGGCGTCCGGGCGGGCCGCGGTTCGGTCACGGTCCTCTGCGCGGGCGTGGAGGGCGGAAAGCTGGTCGGGATCGACCCGGGGATCTTCCCGGCCCTGGCGGCTTCGGGGCGCTGGGACGCGATCCTGGTCGAGGCGGACGGGGCGAAGATGCGGCCGGTCAAGGCCCCCGCCCCCTACGAGCCCGTCTGGCCCGTCGGAGTCACCGAGGCGCTGGGCGTGATCGGCCTGGACTGCCTGGACCGCCCCCTGGACGACAGGATCGCCCACCGGCAGGAGATCCTGGGCCCTTTGGTCGGCCTTGCGCCCGGTGAAACCCTCGAGCCCGGGCACCTGGTTCGGCTTGCCCGGCACCCGGAGGGGCTCTTCCGGGGCGCCCCGGCGGGCGCCCGGCGGATCCTCATCCTGAACAAGGCGGACCTGCGGCCGGACCTCGATCCGGAAGCCCTGGCGGAACGGATCGCCGCGGATCTCTCGGGACCCGGGCCGGCCGCCCCGGCCGTGCGGACCAACGAGACCGCCGGGCCGCGAGGGCCGGCCTCCTCGATCCGGATCGACCTTGTCCTGGTCTGTTCGCTGGCGGACCCGGATCCCGGGCGCCGGGTCCGGGCTGTCTATGCGGTTCCCGGGGACGGGCCCGGGGGAGTATACTAAGGCCCGGGAGTCAGCCATGAACCTGTACCGCATCGCCGCGGACCTGGAGGACCGGAACCGGCCCTTCGTCCTGGCCACCATACTCGAGTCCTCGGGATCCACGCCCCGGACCCGGGCCCGGATGATCGTGGAGGCCGACGGGAAGTGCCACGGCACGATCGGCGGGGGCCGGGTGGAGGCCCGGGTGATCGAGGAGGCCCGGGCCTGCATGGCTTCGGGAAGGCCGAAGACCCTGGACTTCGACCTGAGCGGAAACGGTCCGGAGCCGGATCCGATGCTCTGCGGCGGAACGATGAAGGTCCTGCTGGAGCCCGGGGAGCTCCGGCCCCGGCTCCTCCTGGTCGGGGCGGGGCACGTCAACCTGGCGCTTGCCCGGGCCGCGGCGCCCCTGGGGTTCCGGATAGCCGTGGCGGACGAGCGGCCGGACCTGGTTACGGAGGAGCGCTTCCCCATGGCCTCGGAGTTGTATGCGGGTCCGAGCCTCCGGGAAGCCCTGGAGGCGTCAAGCCCGGCCGCCTCGGCCCCGGCCGAGGAGACCTCAGTGCTCATCGCCACCGCCTCCCATGCCTCCGACGAGGCGGCCCTGCGGTATTTCATCGACAAACCCTGCGCGTACCTGGGAATGCTCGGAAGCCGCCGCAAGACCCGGGTCCTTCTGTCCCGGCTGGCGGAATCAGGAGTTACCGAAGAGACCCTGGCCCGGGTCCGGGCCCCCGTGGGCCTGGATATCGGCGCCCAGACCCCCGAGGAAATCGCGGTATCCATCCTGGGGGAGATCCTGGCGGAGCGTTCCGGACGAGCCGGCGGCCCCCTGGCGGGCCGGGAGGGGGACCTGGTGGTCGTCCGCGGGGCCGGAGACCTGGCCACGGGGGTCATCCTCCGGCTGGTCCGCTCGGGGTTCCGGGTGCTCGCCCTGGAATCCCCGCGGCCCACGGCCATCCGCCGCACCGTGGCCTTCTCCGAAGCGGTTTACGACGGGACTGCGGAGGTGGAGGGGGTTCGGGCCCGTCGTGCCGAGGGCCTGGGGGAGATCCGGTCCGCCCTGGCGGAGGGGGTGGTTCCGGTGGCGGTGGATCCCGAGGCCTCCCTGGTGCCCGTCCTTCGGCCTGCAGCCCTGGTGGACGCGATCCTTGCCAAGCGGAACCTGGGAACCCGGGTCGGCCTGGCCCCGGTGGTGATCGCCCTGGGTCCCGGCTTCGAGGCGGGCAGGGACGCGGACGCGGTGGTGGAGACCGCCCGGGGCCACGACCTGGGCCGGGTCATCCTTGCCGGTTCCGCGGCCCCGAACACCGGGGTGCCCGGGGAGGTCGGGGGAAAGTCCGCGGAGCGCGTGGTACGGGCTCCCTCCGCGGGAGCCGTCCTGGCGGTTCGGTCCATCGGGGACGAGGTTCGCGCCGGGGAGCCCCTTCTCTTGATCGAAACGTCCTCGGACCGCCTTTCCGTGGCCTCCCCCCTGGACGGGATCCTGCGGGGCCTCATCCGCCCGGGGATCGAGGTGGCCGCGGGGGATAAGATCGCGGATGTGGACCCCCGGGGACGGCCGGAGTACTGCCGCACCGTCTCCGACAAGGCCCGGGCCGTGGCCGGGGGGGTCCTGGAAGCCCTGCTGTACCTGCGGGGCCGGAGGAAAAAATAGCCGCAGGTTCCCCCTTCCCTGAATTCCCGCTATACTGCCTTCCCGTATGGACACCTTCGACGTAGTCATCGTGGGCACGGGCCCCGCGGGCCTGGGGGCCGCCTTCGAGATCAGCTCCCGGGAGCCGGGACGCTCCATCCTCATGATCGACAAGGAGCCTTTTTCCACCGGGGGCCTGCGGAACGACTGCAAGATGAACTTCACCTGGCCCATCGGTTTCCCCGAGAACGTCTGGACCGAGGCGGAGGGGCTTTCGTACCTGGCCCGGGTGGAGGCCTTCCTGAAGCCGGACCTGATGGAGCGGCGGAACATGGACATCTACGCCCGCCGGGCCTCCAAGCTGGGGGTGATGCTCCTGGAGGTGCGCCAGGCCCACCTGGGCACGGACGGGGGGCTCCGGCTCATCAAGGACCTGATGGCCGAGCTGGCCCGCCGCGGCGTCTCCATCTCCCTGGGTGAAACCGCGACGCGGGTGGAAGCCGAAGGCCGGGTCCTCGTTACGGACAAGCGGGAGGTGGGCTGGCGCGACCTCGTCCTGGCCCCGGGGCGCGGGGGATTCTCCTTCCTCCGGCACCTCATGAACGACCTGGGGATACCCTTCCAGGACAACGCCGTGGACATCGGGGTGCGGGTGGAGCTCAAGGAGGATCGGTACGCCATCGTCCGGGATTACTACGACCCCAAGTTCCTCTTCCCCAAGAAGACCCGCACCTTCTGCACCAACTCCCGCTGCGCCCACGTGGTGCAGGAGAAGTACGTTACCGATGACGGCCGGGTCTGGTACTCCGCCAACGGCCACGCCTATTCCTCCTCCAAGCCCGCCAACGGACTGGCGAACTTCGCCCTCCTCAAGACCGTGACCCTGACCCAGCCCCTGGCCTCGGGCCAGGACTACGCGAGCATGCTGGGGGTCCAGGCCTCCCTGATCGGCGGCGGCCACCCCATCATGCAGAGGGTGGGAGACTTCCGCCTGGGCAAGCGCTCCACCCGGGAGGGGTTTTCCGGGGACCTCTACGACTTCGAGCCGACCCTCCCCTCCGCCTGTCCCGGAGACCTGGGGCTCTCTGTCCCCGCGAAGGTCCTGCGCTCCGTCTGGAACGCGATGAAGCTCCTGGACACCATCGTGCCCGGGGTACTCCACCCCAGCACCGTCCTGTACTACCCGGAGATCAAGCTCTATGCGAACCGGCCGGTGTTCCGGGACGCCGCCTTCCTTGCGGCTCCGGGCATCCGCCTGGTCGGGGACGGGGCGGGCACGAGCCGGGGCATCACCGGGGCCTGGGCCTCGGGCATCCGGGCCGCGGACGGGATCCTGGCCGGCGCCTGACGATCCGGAGACCGCTCCGGCTTTTTCCGGATCCCGGCACTGGCACGGGGTATTCCCATCCGCTATCTTTTTGGCATGGATAATTCAGTCGATCCCCGATTCGCCTCCCTGGAAGGGGCCGCGCCCGTACGGGCGCTCCGGCTTCCGAACAGGGGGGCCCGAATCTCCGCGTACGGACTGGCGGGCGCCTGCGCCCTGGCATCGCAATCCATCCTCGCCGGGGCCGGGGCCGCCCGGACGGCGTACGGCATATTCCACGGCCTGCAGGCCCTCTTCTGGCTGGCCAGCCTGGCCGCCTTCCTGGCCCGGCCTTCACTGAACCGGCGGACGCCCTATGCCCGGTACGCGGACGCCGCAGGGACCTTCCTTCTGGGCCTCTCCCTGGCGTACGGAGCGTCCGCGGCCTGGTCCGGTGAGGGCTTTGCGATCTGGGCGGCCTTCGCGGTGGTGGGGTTTTCCCTGGTCCGGATTCCCCCGGTCCTGCGCGGCGGCACCGCGGTCCTGGCGGGGGCTGGGCTTTCCGTCCTGGCAGCGTACACCCGGGGCGTCCCGGCCCTCCGCACGGAAATCGTATTTCTCCTGGCCCCCCTGGCCCTGGGTCAGGCGGCGGGGCTCTTCATGGATCGCATCCGGCTGGAGGGCGAGCTGTCCCTTCGGGATCTCAGGAGCCGGAACGAGGAGCTCGAGGAGCTGGCCTACCGGGATCCCCTGACCCGGCTGTATAACCGGAGGTTCGGATTCGAGAGCCTCGGGAAAGCCATTTCCTTCGCCCGCCGCTACGGCGGGGAGCTGCATATCCTGGTGCTGGACATCGACCACTTCAAGAAGGTGAACGACGAGCTGGGGCATCCCGCGGGGGACCTCGTCCTTTCGGAGCTGGCCAAGCTTCTCCAGAAGGACCTCCGGGACAGCGACGTCGTGGCCCGCATCGGGGGAGAGGAATTCCTGGTCATCCTGCCGTTTTCCCGGGCTGAGCATGTCCAGGGCGCGGCCAACCGAATCCGGGACATCACGGCCCGGACAGTCTTCGAGCCTGTGCCCTGGCGGGTTACCGTGAGCATCGGGGTGACCGGTCTCCGGGAAGGCGACACCCCGGAGTCGATGTTCTCCCGGGCGGACCGGTTCCTCTACGACTCCAAGCGGGGCGGGCGGAACCGGGTCACCGGATCATAGAGTCCTGCCGCCTACAGCACCCGGGCGAGGACGGAGACATAGATCACGGCCGCGACCAGGAAAAGCCCCAGGGGCGCCGCGAAGCGGCGGATGGTCTGGGGCAGGGTCGCCTTGAAATGCTCGGCGCTCACGACCATGCAGACGTGCAGGGGGGATACCATCATCCCCGCGAACCCGAAGGCCGCGACCAGGGCCACGATGGGATCCAGGGCCAGGGAGCCGAAGGAGCCCGCCCGGAATAGGCCCAGGACGATGGGCAGGGAGAGCCCCACGTAGCCGAAGCCCACCCCGGTGACCAGCCCGGAGATCAGGGGCAGGAGGGCCGCCACCGCCAGGGGCGGGATGCCCGCGGCGGCAAGCTCGGAGGCGGCGGATTGGGCCGCCCCGCCTTCCGACAGGAGGGCGGAGAAGACCCGGATGCCCGCCACGACCCCGGCCAGCTTCAGTGTTCCCAGGTTGAACGAACCCTTCCAGACGCCCCGGCCGCGGTTCCGGACCGCCACGTAGGCCATGCCCGTGCCGATCCCCGTCAGGATGGGGAGGTAGCGGCCCACGAGGGCGGCGGCGGGGCCGGGCAGGCCCAGGAACGGCCCCAGGGCGCGGCAGGCGATGTCCAGGACCGCGTAGGTCCCCAGGATGATGACGAGGGGCGCGAATCCCGCGATCACCTCGCGCGCTCCGGCTTTCGGGGCCGCGGTTGAGTCCGGGGCCTTCCGGTCCGGGGCGGGCGTTCCGGGGGCGGGCGTTCCGGGGGCGCCGCGGCCCGGCAGCTTGAGCAGGAAGAGCCAGCCCAGGAAGACCATGACGGGGAACATGTAGAAATTGATCAGGACCAGCCGGGAGACCGCGAAGCCCGTCAGGGTGGCGGTCAGGATGAAGGAGGGGAAGAGGGGCCACCAGACCTCCAGGGAGTGCCGGAACCAGTAGTTGGCCGCGGACAGCCTGTCCGGCCCCAGGGTCTTGCCGGGATCCAGGGCTTCCACCAGGGGGGCGGAGAACGCGGCGCCCCCGGGCATGGGCAGGGTCCCGATCAGTACGGGGGTGAGGATGATGGATGCGTTCCGGGACCGGGCCACCGCCTTCACGGACCGGGCGAAGTCCTCCATGGCCCCGGCTTTCCGCATGGCCCCGGACAGGACCATGATCAGGGTGACCAGGAGCAGGAGGAGGAGGTTCTCGGGCGCGAGGAATTCCTGCAGGGACCTCAGGACGATGCGTCCGAAGGGCAGACCCTGCCAGAGGGCGAAGGCCCAGCCTCCCGCCAGGGCGGCCAGCCCCAGGTGCAGCTTCCGGGAGGCCGCGACGACGACGATTCCGAATACCAGGAGGATCTTCACGAGGACGGGGATGACAGGCATGGGCGGGCTCCCGTTATTTCTTCGAACAGGCCGGGCAGGTTCCGTGGAAATCCAGGCGGTGACCCCGAACCTGGAATCCGTCCCGGGACGCGGCCTCGTCGAGATCCGGACGATAGGGCAGGCGCATGTCCATCACGGCCCCGCAGGAATCGCAGACGAAGTGGTAGTGCGGGGAAACATCCCCGTCGAACCGGTCCTGGGCGTTGCCGTTGCGGATATGGAGCAGAAGGCCCATCTCCTCGAGGACGTCCAGGTTCCTGTATACCGTTCCCAGGGAAAGCCGGGGTATCCGCTTCCGGGCTTGGGCGTGCAGAATCGCGGCGGTCGGATGCTCCTTGGTGGAGCGGAGGACCGCGAGGATCTCCTCCCGCTGTCGGGAACGTTTTCGGGTGCGCTCTATGCCTTCCATCCTGCCGCCTCGGTGGGGTATCAGGGTGAAAGGGTACAATCATGCGGTGATTCCGTCAAGCAACTTGCGCCCGGGCCGCCGGGCCGGTACAATCGCGCATCATGCAATCCTTTCCCGGCCTCCGAAGCCTCCGAAAACCCCGGCGCATTCCCCGGGGGCGGTTCTCCCGGTACCCCCGGGCGGGGCGCTCCTCCCGGAACCTCCCGGCCGTCCTCGCAGCCGCGCTCGCGGCCGCCTTCCTGGCGGCGGGGTGCGGCAATCCCGGAACCCCCGAAGGAAGGGCCGAGCCGCCCCGGGCCGTCCGGGGCGGGATGGACGCCTCGGCATTCCGGGACGGAGTCATAGCCCTGGACGGGGAGTGGGCCTTCTGGTGGGACCGGTTCCTCGACCCCGCGGCCCTGGCCGCCGGGCCGGAAGCCGCGCCGGACGCATTCGGATCGGTGCCCGGGGCCTGGACGGGCTACGGCCTTCCGGAAGCGGTCCGCCAGGGGCACGGGACCTACCGCCTGGCGGTCCGGGGCCTGGACCCGGGCGTCCGGTACGCCCTCCGGCTCACGTCCTTCAACACTGCCGCCCGGGTGTTCGTCAACGGTCGGGTCGTCCACCTCCAGGGAATGCCGGGCGGCTCTCCGGAGCTGGAGGCCCCGGACTGGACTTCGGTGGTCGCGCCGGCGGACGCCGACGCCGAGGGGGTCGTGGACATCGTCATCCACGTCTCCAACTACGCCGACCGGAACGGGGGCTTCCTGAACAGCGCCTTCCTGGGGCCCTACGAGTCCGTCGACGCGATCCGGGACCGGGAGCGGATGATCGAGGTCTTCCTGTTCGGCGGAATCATCCTCATGGGCTTCTACTACCTGGCCCTCTTCATCTTCCGCCGGAAGGACCGGGCCTCCCTCTGGTTCGGCCTTCTGTGCATCGTCCTGGCGTTCCGCATCCTCTGTTACGACGAGTACCTGATCCGGGAGCTCCTTCCGGGCTTGTCCTGGGTATGGCTGTTCCGTACCGGGTACCTGACCTTTTCCCTGGCCGTGTTCCTGATAGCCGCCTTCCTGCACAGCCTCTTTCCGGACTCCTGGTGGAGGCCCCTGTCCTGGGCGATCTACGGCGGCGCGGCCGCGTATTCCCTGGTCGTGGCGTTCACTCCTCCCCTGGTCTCGGGGAACCTGCTGACGGCCTTCCAGGCCTTCGCCCTGGCCTCCGGGGCGGCCCTTTTCGCCGTGCTGGTCCGGGCCCTCCTGGCCCGGGAACCCGGGGCTCCGCTTTTGGCCGCGGGATTCGGCTGTCTCTTCGCCTCCGTGGTCCACGACGTCCTGGCCTCCCAGGGCTTCCTCCCCGGACCCTTCGTCGTGCAGTTCGGACTCCTGTTCTTCCTCTTCGCCATGTCCCTGGTGGTGATCCGCAAATTCGCCCTGTCCTTCGAGACCTCCGAGCGGCTGGCGGAGAGTCTCCGGCGGATGAACCTCTCCCTGGAGCGCTTCGTGCCCCGGGAATTCCTCCGGTACCTGGAGAAGTCGTCCATCGACGAGATAGCCCTGGGCGACCACACGGCCCAGCGCATGACCGTCCTCTTCTCGGACATCCGCTCCTTCTCCCGCATCTCGGAAAAGCTCCCCCCCGAGGAGACCTTCCGCTTCATCAACTCCTACCT